>JAGPGE010000064.1 GCA_018056145.1 Armatimonadota bacterium | reverse complement strand
CGCCATGAGGCTCCGGCTGCCGATGGCCTGCCCGACACGCCGCTTCGTGACGGCCAGCCAGGGCATGATGATCAGGGAGACCGCTGCGATGATGATCCCCATCAGGCTCGGATTGGGGGCCTCGCGCTTCAGCAGGCCCTCCGCGGACTCGTACAGCACGTACAGCCCCAGGATGAAGAACGTGATCCCGACCAGCCGCGCCGCCCTCTGCTCAAGCTGCTCCTCGCGCTCGGCTGAGACGCGCCCGTGCAGCCGGAACCGCCAGATCATGATGCCGCCGGAGAGAGACTCCACCGCGCTGTCCAGCCCGAACCCGATGAGCGCGATGCTCCCGGCCATCACCCCGGCCAGAATCGACACCACGCCCTCGAGAACGTTATAGGCGACGGTCAAGTACGAAAGCAGCAACGCCCGGCGGTGGAGGAGCGATCCTCCACCGCCGGGCGTCGATTCCTCCTTCGAACCGGGGCTCGGTGGCGCTACTCCCCGCCCAGCGCCGCGTGGGTTTCCTTCAGTTGCTCCATGATCGGGATGTTTTGCGGACATTTCTCTTCACACTTCCCGCACTCAATGCACGCGTCAGCCTGCAGAAGCCCCTCGCGATGGTTGGGCCCGAGCCTGCGGTACATGTGCTTCGCGTGTTCGGTGAGTCCCCACACCTTGTGCATGTTCATCGCCGCGAAAGCCTGCGGGATCCCCACCTTCTGCGGGCATGGCATGCAGTAATTGCAGCCGGTGCAGTACAACTCCGCCAGACGCTGGTTCTCACGCAGCGCCTGCTCGATGGACTCGAGTTCCTCCGCGCTCAAGGCATCCTCGCGCGACGCAGTTGCGCAGTTCTCCTCCACTTGCTCCATGTTGCTCATGCCGCTGAAGGCGACGGAGACGTTCGGGTTGGCCAGCACGAACCGCAGCGCAAGCTCCGGCGTGCTCTTGACGTCGCTCGCGAGGCTCTCCAGCTTCTCCGAACTCATCCCCAGCCTGCCGCCGCCTACCGGGCCCATGACCTCCACGCCCATGCCCATCTCCGCCGCGTGCGCGATGACGTCTTCATTCCGCCGATCTAGCAGGTTGTACTGCAGCAGTATGCCCTCGAAGAACCCCGTATCGATCAGCTTCATCATGTTTTCGGGGCTGTCGTGGCAGGAGAAGATCGGGTGATGATACAGGCCCTGATCTTTGGCTTCGATGATCGCCTCGATCATCCCGCCCGGCTTGTTGATGCGCTCCCAGGCTTCCCACGACAGCGCGTGGACAACTTTCAGGAAATCGATGTAGCTGGTATCCAGGTACTCCAGTGAGCGCTCCAGCCGCTTCCACCAGCCGTCCTTCGTGTCATCATGCATCGGGTTCTTCGTGGCGATGAAGACCTTGCCGCGCCCGAAGCGCTTCGCGGCCTTGCCCACCATCTTCTCGCTCCAGCCGTCATTGTACCCGTATGCGGTGTCGATGTAGTTGATGCCCAGCTCCAACCCGCGGACCATGCACGAGATCGCTTCCTCATCGTCCTTGGGCAAGCGCATGGCCCCGTACCCCAGCGCGGACACCTTGATCCCCGTCTTGCCATAGTCGCGATACTGCATGCGTGTGGCACCTCCTCGGCTCGGTTCTCGTATTGCCTCTGTAACGCCTATCGCACATGGGACAGCGCGCGGAGCAATTCCCGGTTCTGCGCGTGTCCCGTCCTGAAACCGTGGATCTCGCCGATCACCGGACGCCCCAGCAGGTACAGGTCGCCCAGCATATCCAGCACCTTGTGCCGCGCAAGCTCGTCGGGCAGTGTCGCGGGCTCGGAGACGCGGTCCCGGTAGATGATCCGGCAGTTCTCTTCGGACCCGGCTTTCAGCTCACCCGCGGCAAGTGCCGCGTCCAGCTCCTCTTTGAGCGCGAAGGTCCGGGCCGGCGCCAGCAGTCGGGCAAACCCATCCGCATCCATGCTGAACTGCGCGGTCTCGCACCTGATCATGGGGTGATCGTACTGCAGGTCGAAGCAGAACGTGGCCACATCAGCCGGTCGCGCTTCAATCCAGCGCTCATCTACGCCGACCCGCAGCTTCTCCGAGACCACCACCGGCTCTACGCTCCCCCCCAGCTCCTGCGTGCCTGCCTCGCACACCAGCGCGTTCCAGAGGGCCGCGCTTCCGTCGAGAAGCGGGATCTCCGGCCCGTCAAGCTCGACAGTCAAGTCCGTGATCCGGTGGACATGGAGCACCGCCATGAGGTGTTCCACGAACAGCGTGGCGTCCTGCGTACTCGTGCCCACCGCCGTGCAGGTCGGCAGGTTCAGTGTATTGTCCAGGTGCAGTGGGTACTCGACGCCCAGGTCACTTCGCCGGACTGTCAGGCCGTGTCCGAAAGCCGCGGGCTCCAGCGTCACGGTGATGTCCCGTCCACTCCGTACACCGACGCCGCTGACCGGTGGTGCAGGCGCTGCGAGGGTGCGGCGCGCGATAGGCAGCTTACTCATCGCAACTCCCAGACAAGCTCAATGATCCTGCGGACGAAGCCAGGGATCAGCGGGTCACGCAGTGCTTCCGCGACGTCCTTCACCGTCGAGTACTCGCCGCCAATGGCGTAGTACCCCACGGCGCCGCCACCGATGGCAATATACCCCAGCGCGAACCCGCCAACAGCCAGCCCACCGATGGCAAGCCCCCCAAATGCCATTCCCCCGATGGCCACTCCCCCGAACGCCGCCAGCAGACCCAGCGAAACGCCCGACAGCGTGATCAATCCCAGGCTGACGCCGCCGATGCATAGCCCTCCCGCGGCCAGTCCCCCAATCGCCACAATGCCGATGGCCACGTCCCCGATGGCAATGACTCCCCTTGCGACACCGGGCTTGCCAGTCTCCGGATCCGGGCCCTGGCAGATATGCACCAGCGGCAATCCCATCCAGGTGTTGGTTGACTTGTACTCACGCCGCCGCGCCTGGTAGCCCCGGCTGGTCCCGACCTGCGCCCGCAGGCTCTGGACTTCCGCCTGCAACTCGTCTACCTGCTCCTGCAGTTCCCTCTCGCGCCGGCTCTCCATTCCGCCCTCCCGCAGTCGGTGTATTCCAAAGTGCAGTATATCCCCTTGCTCACGGGACGGTCAAACTGCCCCAGCTGGCTCTGTCCCGCGGCAGGGAAGCATGCATTCCGTGTCGAATGGGTGTTATCAAGGGGGTGCGGTCCTGGAAAGACGGGAGATGAGCACCCATGGTCCACAGGTCCCTTACGCTTCTGACCCTTCTCTGCATCATCGCCCTTGCCTGCGGGTGCCAGCAGAGAGCGGTTATCTCCGGCGATCAGCGCCCTGTCGCCTCCCAGCCCGAAGACGCCGGACCCGTTGAGGAGACACCGGAAGCCGAGACCCCGGAAGAGCCCGAAGAGAGCAGTACCCAGGCCGTCAGCCCCCGGTACGCGAAGGAGGCCGAACGACTCGCAGCCCGGGGACAGGAAGCCCTGGACAATGGCGAATGGCTGGAAGCGAACGAGGCATTCAGCCGCGCGGTTGAGCTGGACCGCGGGAACATCGACGCCTGGATCGGGCGCGGGCGGGTGCTCACCGGCCTTGCGCAGCCCGAAGACGGATTGGTGGATCTGGACGTCATCGACGACGCTGTCAACAGTTTCTCCAACGCCATCGAGATCCAGAGCGACCTCGCGGATGCCTGGTTCGGCCGCGCACAGGCCGAGTCCGTCCTCGGACGCGCGTACTTCATGGAAGCGGGTTCGCTCGGCGAACGCGGCATGCAGGCCCTGGAGCGCGCCATCGACGACTTCACCCAGACGCTCGCCCTGGATGCCGAAAATGCCGAAGCCCTCCTCGGGCGCGCTGAAGTCTACGAGGCCCAGGGCGAGTATGAAGCCGCTATTGCGGACTTCAAACGGGTGCTTGTGCAGATTCCCGGCAATACCACCGCGCAGATGGGTATCGACCGCTGCCGGGATGAAATGTAGTCGCGCTGTGCGCGGCGGGAGTGTGACCCGCCAGACCCCAAGCCTTGACGCGCCGGCCCTGCATCTGACACTATAGGCAACGGTGCGCGGGCTATGACGCCCGCGTTGCCTGTCTTTCACCTGGTGGAATCGTGTGCGGGAGACGCAATGGCATTACCAATCGTCGCAATCGTCGGGCGCGTGAACGTCGGGAAATCCACTCTCTTCAACCGCTTCGTCGGCAAGAAGCTCGCAGTGGTGGAGGACTTCCCAGGCGTCACGCGTGACCGGCTCTATGCACAGGGCGAAGTGAACACCCGCAAGATCATTGCCGTGGACACCGGCGGTCTCGTGGGTGGCGAGGGCGATGTATTCGCCGAGAAGGTCAAAGAGCAGGCAATCGAGGCCCTGGGCGAGGCCGACCTGCTTGTGGTTCTCATGGACGGCCGTGAGGGCGTGACCGCCGGCGACCACGAGATCGCCGACATCGTTCGCCGCAGCGGCAAGCCTTATGTCCTGGCCATCAACAAGATGGAGAAGCCCTCCGCCGAAAGCTCCGAGTTCTACGAACTGCGCCTGGGTGAACCCATCGACATCTCCGCCGAACAGGGCCACGGCATCGTCTACCTCGAGGACGCCATCATCGACCTGCTTCCGCGGCCCGAGGAAGAGCCGCCGCGCGGCGACGAGATGGCGATCGCGGTGGTTGGCCGCCCGAACGCCGGGAAGTCCGCGCTCATAAACGCCATTCTTGGACAGGAACGCCTCATCGTCAGCGACGTCCCCGGAACCACCCGGGACGCGGTGGACACCTGGGCCGAGTTCGATGGCAAGCCAGTGCGTCTCGTGGACACCGCCGGCCTGCGTCGCAAGGGAAAGCGCAGCCAGGGTACCGAGTTCTACAGTGCCCTGCGCACCCTGCGCGCGGTACAGGAAGCGGATATCGGCGTCATTGTGGTCGATGCCCTGGAAGGGATCACCGCCCAGGATGCTCGCGTTGCCCTGGAAGTTCACGAGATGGGTCGCGCCGCCATCGTAGTCGCTAACAAGTGGGATACCATCGTGGAGAGCGCACTCGGGAGCGCCGATGAACTCGACGCCAAGGGACGCGCACACCAGATGAAGACCGTCTGGTCCGACTTCCAGCACCTCGCGGAACACGAGCTGCCCTTCCTCAACTATGCGCCGATCGTGCCCACCTGCGCGCTCACGGGCGAGGGCGTCGCCGACCTGCTCCCCCTATGCAAGCGCGTCCATGAACAGTTCACACGCCGCATCGACACCGGGCCGCTCAACCGCTGCATTCGCCGCGCCGTGGCAAGACACAACCCGCCCAGCAAAGGCGGGCGACCTCTGCGCATCTTGTACGCGACCCAGGTGCAGACACGCCCACCCACCATCGCCCTGTTCGTCAGCGATCCGAAGCTGATGCACTTCAGCTACGAGCGGTACCTAATGAACGCCCTGCGCAGCGAGTTCGGCTTCGAGGGCACGCCGGTCAAGCTGCTGATCCGCGCAAGACGCAAGGAAGATCGTTTTCCCGAAGACTGATGCCCACGCCCCCATCTCTCACCGCATTCCAGCGCAAGGCAGGCACACGATCCCGATGATCATCGTTGCCCTGGTATTCGGCTACTTCTTCGCGGGCATTCCCGTCGGTCTCCTGGTCGGGCGCATGTACGGCATCCCCGACATCCGCCAGCACGGGAGCGGGAACATCGGCGCCACCAATATCCTGCGAGTCATCGGCTGGAAAGCGGGCCTGGCGGTGTGGGTGATCGATCTGCTGAAAGGCCTCATCCCCGTGCTTCTCGCCCGCCATTTCCTTGGCCTGGAAGGTTGGGGCGTCGGAGCGGCCGGGCTCGCCGCGGCCATGGGCCACTGTTTCTCACCGTTTCTTGGCTTCACCGGCGGGCGCGGGGTCTCAACCAGTCTCGGCGTAGTCCTCGGCTTCTTCTGGCCGATCGGGCTCTTGGCCTTTGTCGTGTTCCTGCTGGTCGTCAAGTACACGCGTTACGTCTCCCTGGGCAGCATGCTCGGAGCCGCCAGCAGCCCCGTGTGGGTGCTGGTCTTCTCACCCATGGTTGCGCCCTACACGCTCTCCTATGCAGTGATGGCCGCGCTTTGCGCGGCGGTCATCATCTACCGCCACGGCCCCAACATCCGCAGGCTCATGAACGGAACGGAACGCAGAATCGGCGAGAAAGCCGAACCCGGATCGGGTAAGCCCAATGACGAAGACTGATCCGCCTGCGTTCCGCCGCACCGCGGTCATCGGGGCCGGAGCCTGGGGCACCACTCTGGCGTGGCTCACCGCGAACCAGAGCCGGCCCGTGCATCTCTGGGCACGCCGGGAGGCCCTCGCCCGGGCAATGCGCCAGCAGCGAGAGAACGCGGACCGTCTGCCCGGCGCCGTCCTGTCCGACAGCGTCCAGCCAACATCAGACCTTGCGGAAGCCCTCACCGGTGCAGACTTGGTCATCTGCGCCGTTCCCTCCGAACACCTGCGCGAAGTCATGGACCAGGCACGTGGGCATCTCGATCCAGGCGCTGTCATCATCAGCGCGACCAAGGGTCTGGAACTGTCCTCGGGCAAGCGGATGAGCCAGGTCATCGCCGAAGCAACCGGCTTCGACCCCGACCGCATCCTGGCGCTATCTGGCCCGAATCTGTCCGCGGAGATCGTCGCCGGCATGCCTGCGACGAGTGTGGTGGCGGGAAGGGTAGAGGAGACGGTGCGGAATTGTCAGGCCTTTTTGTCCACGCCCCTCTTCCGCATCTACGCCAACTATGATATACTCGGCGTGGAGATTTGCGGGGCCCTGAAGAACGTCCTGGCCATCGCAGCGGGCGTCAGCGACGGGATGGGCTTCGGGGCGAACGCGAAGGCGGCGCTCCTCACCAGGGGCCTTGCGGAGATCGGGCGTCTGGGAACAAAGCTGGGAGCGTCGCGAGCCACCTTCTGGGGGGTTGCGGGCGTCGGCGATATCCTCGCCACCTGCAACAGCCGCTTGAGCCGCAACTACCAGGTCGGGTTCCGCCTGGGACGCGGCGAGCGGATCGCGCAGATACTTGATACCCAGGGGGCAGTGGCCGAGGGCGTACCCACCACAGCCGCCGTTCGTGGCCTCGCAGCCCAGCTTTCCGTAGAACTGCCCATCGCCACAGTCCTTCACCAGATCCTTTTCGAGGACCGGGAACCATCCGACGCCGTTGCGGAACTGATGCGCCGCCAATGGCGTGCGGAAGCCGAAGCGTGGCAGTAATTCCAGAGCGTCTCAGGACGCCACACAGATCCAAGGGAGGGACGAGCGTGGCACGCAGCTGGAATAAGGCAGATCTCGTCGAGGCCGTGGCAAACAAGACCGGGCTCAGCAAGAAAGACGCCGGAGCTGCTCTTGATGCGGCGGTGGAGACCGTCACCAACGCACTCAAGAACGGCGACAAGGTCACTCTCGTGGGGTTTGGCACCTTCGAATCCCGCAAGCGCGGCGAGCGCAAGGCAAAGAACCCGCGCACCGGCGAGGAGATTATCGTCGCCGCCAGCAATGTTCCCGCATTTAAGGCTGGTAAAGCACTGAAAGATGCTGTAAAATAGCGCGGTTGGTTTCGGTCGGGGCGTGGCGCAGTTTGGTTAGCGCGTTAGACTGGGGGTCTAAAGGTCGCCGGTTCGAGTCCGGCCGCCCCGACCAATCACTGCCTCAAGCAGCACACTTCGCAGCCTGCGAGATCGGGCCGCCCGCAATGTTCATAGCGGCGGCCCGTTTTGCTGACTCGGGCCCGTTCCCGCAATCCCCGGTTACCCATGGAGGGCTCCACCTTGTCTGACACCGCGGCTGAGATCACGAACCAGACCATCGCCCGTTACGAGAAGTTCGTCAATCCAGGCATGGTTCAGCTTCTCAAGTTCATGGGCCTGGAATCCGTGGAAGAGGAAGCCGAAGGCTGCTTCGTCGTTGCCGCCGATGGCGAGCGCTACCTTGACTGCCTCGGTGGCCCCGGGGTCTTCACAGCCGGTCACCGACACCCGCGCATCATCGCCGCTCTGAAGGCCCAGGCCGACAGGATGCCCCTGAGCAGCCACATCCTCATGGACCCGGTCATGGCCGAACTCGCTGAGCGCATCGCCCAGATCACGCCGGGCGACCTTCAGTACAGCTTCTTCTGCAACTCTGGCGCGGAGGCCATCGAGGGTGCTCTCAAGGCCGCCCGAATGCACACTGGACGTCCAGGGTTCGTCGCCTGCCATGGAGCATTCCACGGGAAGACCTTCGGCGCTCTGAGTGCCTCTGGCCGCGACGTCTACAAGACCCCCTTCCTCCCGCTCGTCCCCGGGTTCACCCACGTGCCCTTCGATGACGCCGATGCTCTGAGCGCTGCTGTCGACGAGACCACCGCGGCGGTGATTCTCGAACCGATCCAGTGCGAGGGCGGCATCCGTGTCCCCGCCGATGGTTACCTCGCAGCCGCTCGCGATATCTGCGACCGCGCAGGCGCGCTACTTATCATCGACGAGATCCAGACCGGCCTGGGCCGCACCGGGAAAATGTGGGCCTGTGACTGGGACGGCGTCGCTCCAGACATCATGACCCTCGGCAAGGCCATCGGCGGCGGCGTCATGCCCATGGGAGCCTTCGTCGCCCGACCCGAAATATGGGACATCTTCGCCGAGAATCCCTACGTGCATACCTCCACCTTCGGGGGTAATCCGCTGGCCTGCGCCGTAGCTCTAGAGGCCCTAAAGGTCCTTGAGGAGGAGAACCTCACCGCCTGCTGCGCCGCGCGTGGCGAGCAACTGCTGGCAGGTGCGAAGGAACTCGGCCGCGAATTCACCGACTTGGTGACTGACGTGCGCGGACGGGGCCTTCTGGTGGGCATCGAGTTCCCGGACAGCGACATCGGCGGCCTGGTCATTTCGGGCCTCGTCCAGCACAAGATCCTGTCCGCGTTCAGCATGAACAACCCCGAAGTGCTGCGGCTGGAACCGCCGGCGGTCATCACCGAAGAGCAGATCGATCAGGTGATCGCGGCATTGAGGGAGGCCTTCGGGCATACCCGGGAACTGCTGGCCATGCTGAACGCCTGACCCCGGCCCTTATTCTGGGGCTGACCACGCGCCGCGAGGGCGTGTCTGGCCGCCGCCCGGGCCGCTGTTCCCGGCCACGAGTATTCTCGATGGTTCCTGTGAACGACGTCCAGATCAGCACAGCCTCACCCATCGCCAATCGCAGGCGGCGCATCGCTCAACAGCAGTCTCGCTGCTGCGGCTGCGCGCTTGCGCTCGCGTGCTTGGTTCTGGGCGCGGTGGCCCTCTGGACGCCCCTGAAGAACTGGCGCGCAAGCCGGCTCGAGTTCCGGCAGGCCCGAGAGCGCAACGCATCACAGTTCCCGCTGGACGTTGAGACCGACGAGCGCGTCTATCACCGTCACTCTCTGGTGAAGATGACTCTGCGACTCATCGACAAGTCCGGCTACCCGGTATACACAGAGAACCCTCCGCAGCTCTTTGTGCGCCGGGGAGAAGAACCAGTGGAGACAATCGGCGGGATGGAGCAGCTCGTCCCCCAGCCCGGCCAGACCCCCGGCGAGTACATTCTCTCCTGGCCAGTTCCCTGGAATGCGCCCACGGGTGAGTACACGGTTTCCGCGCGCGTGCGCATTCCGGTGGCCGCGGACTGGCCCTGGATGACCGCGGAGGAGGAGCTCGTCGCCCGTCGGAAGGCGGAGCGCGACGGCACGGAACTACCCGGTATCGGTGGCGATGCCTTCTGCGTGGCCTCAACCACCTTCCTCGTTGAACCCCGCAAGCCTCCGCCACTCACGAAGGGCATGTGCGCGGCAACCTGGGAGGAGGACCTCCCATGGCCCGGCATGACCCTCCACCGTCCCACGGGGAAGTCCGCCGATTGGCGAGCAATCTTCGACTGGTGTGAGTTCATCGGCGCCGATTCGCTCTGGGTCCGAGGCGCGCTCACGCGCTCGTCCAGCCCCGCGGCCACTCTAGAGACGCCTTTCGTGACATCGAACCTCGCCAAGATCCCGCAGCTCGCGGCTGAGGCTCACCGTCACGGGCTCAAATTCGGGGCCTGGGCCATCGCCTTCAACTCCCTGCCAGAAACCAGCAACTCGGGAAAGCCGCCTTACGAGTACGCCAGCGACATCTCACGCTCCACCGGCCAGGTCTCCCACAACAGTTTCATCTCGTTCCGCGACCAGCGCCGTCAGGACCATCTGGCCACGTTCCTCAAAGCAATGCAGGACGAACAGCATGTAGACCACGTTGGCCTGGACTACATGCGCACCGAACCGGGATACGAGCTTGCCGATGCCTTCGCCCGTGAGATGCCCGTCCCGCTTCCGAAGAACTGGAGCGACATGAGCCGGGAGCAGCGCTGGACGTACGTGGCCCGCCGCACGGAGCCCCCGGGCTGCTATGAGCACCCCGAGTTCTACGAGGCCTGGAATTGGTACCGGGCTCACCGGGGCGCGCAGATCATCGAGACCATCATCGAAAAATCCCAGCTCAAGAAGCCCCTGTGGATCTTCACCCTAAGCTGGAAGCATGGGGTGCAGCATGGACAGGACCCCATCATGTTCTCTGACGCGGGCGCATCCATGATCGCGCCCATGCTCTACCAGGTGGGCAGCCGCGAACACTACGAGTTCATCCTGAAGGACTGGAACGGCTATATCAAGCCCAATCAGGTGAACCTCGTCTGCGGTGACCAGGTAGACAACTACTGGCACCAGAACCAGGGCCCTGTCGAGTTGTACAGGCGGATGGTGGAGGCTCACCAGCAGTTCGTCAACGGCGGACGCACCATGGGCGCCTTCTGGCACGACATCAGCCGCGCCGCCCTGGTCGGCAATCTCGGACCGTTCTCCCCCACCGAATGGGGCCTTGCCGGAGGCGCCGCATTTAGCCGCCTGCGCGACACCTGGCGCTGCTACCCGCTCACAGCGGGTCTTGAGGCTCCGTCCACCGCGGGTGTAAGCTCAGCATTCGAAGCCCGGGTGAAGCTGGAGAACCTCTCCGAGCGGTCCGTCCGCCAGATTCGCATCCAGCCCGTGTCCACGCCGGGCATCAAGTACGCGGACGCGTCAACGCGCACAATCCAGGAACTGGGTGCGCGGCAGACCCTCACCGTGCCCTTCCGCGCCCAGATCACCGGGACCAACGCCGAGCGAAAGAACCGGTTCATGCTGGGCTTCCGAATCACCTGGCCCGAAGCACAGTACGGTGAGGAATACGACAACGACCTGCCCCGGGTCATCATTCTCATCACAGACCAGTACATTACCGTGAAGTAGGCGCCTGAACGATGCTTGGGAAGCTGTTCCAGAAGAAGCCACCCGCGCCCGAGGGTCCGGATCTGTCCGAACTGCGGCCCGGACGTGGCGAGTTCGAGGGTGTCGCGCCCTACTACGACCACCTCATGCGCGCGGTGCCCTACAGCCAGTGGGTGGACTACATCCAGTCACTCCTGCGCCACCATGACGCACGCCCGAAGCGGGTCCTCGACCTGTGCTGCGGCACGGGCAGGGCCGGCGAAGAGCTTGTGCGAAGGGGCTACGACACCGTGGGCGCCGACCTGTCCGAGCCCATGGTGCGTGAGTGCGCGAGTCGCACGCCGGCTCTGCCGGCGATTGTCTCCGACGCTTCCTGGCTCGCGATCCGGGATGAGAGCCTCGACCTCACCATCTCGGTATATGATAGCCTGAACTACATTCTCGAGCCGGACAATCTCGCGCGCTGTTTTCATGACGTATTCAGAGCCCTGCGGCCGGGCGCGCTTTTCGTCTTCGACGTGAACACTCCGCGCGCCCTGAGCTCCGGCCTGTTCACCCAGGACAACATGGGCTCCCAGGACCCTCTCCTCTATAGCTGGAAGGCCAACTGGGACCCGGGGTCGCGCATCTGCAGGGTGGACATGTGGTTCCAGTGGCGCGGGCAGTCGGGCGACCCGGTGGAGTTCCGTGAGACCCACTGCCAGTTCGCGTACAACAACACCGAGATCATAGGAATGCTCGAAGCCGCCGGTTTCGCGTGCGTGCATGCCTACCACGCCTACACCTTCCGTCCCCTGACCCGGTGGAGCGACCGGGCATACTACGTGGCCCGCAAGGAGTCCTGACCGATGCCCAACCGTCTCATGCCGACACTCGCGGCGCTGGCCCTCTGCGCATCAATTCCACTGCTTGCGGGCTGCGGGACCAAGGGCCTGGCAGGGACCACCGCCAAAGCAACGGCCGAGGGCTTCGCCGCCGCCCTCGCGAAACAGGACTTCGCCCTCGCTGCCACCGCTTTCGACTACACCACCAGTGCGCGACAGCAGAACGAGAACTGGGACGACATCCCCAAAGGCCAGCGCGATCTGATCATCGGCAAGCTGCAGGAGGAGCGTGCCGCGGCGCTCTCGGTGTATGCATCCAGGCTGGGGGGCAACGCGAGGGTGGGGTCTGAACAGGGCGATACCGTTGTGCTCCAGGGCGACGCCGGCTCGCTCAGTCTCAAGATGATGCAGAGCGGGGGCAAGTACTACATCGCTCAAGTCTGGTGATCCCGGGCGGCCGACGGCGCCTTCTCAAGCCCTACTCCGGCGCCTTGACCAGACGTATCACACGGTAGCCACCCTTGATGTCTACGGTCTCGACGGTCGCAAACAGCTCCGAGACGTCCCTGGCGAGGGTCTTGATCCCCTGCTTCGTCCGCCCGACGATCCAGAGACCGCCACCGGGCGAAAGCCTCGCGGCGGCGTCCGTGAGCATGGGCATGAACACCCTCTTGCCGGCGGCGTACGGCGGATTGCACATCACGAGATCGAACATGCGGTCGCCAAGGACAGCGGGGGCATCACCCGTGAGGAACTCAGCGCTCCGCAGGCCCAGGTGTTCCGCGTTGAGCTTGGCCAGACTCACTGCCCGCTGGTTGGTGTCCACGAAAGTCACCCGTGCATCCGGGCACTCCAGCCCGGCGACGATCCCAAGCAGGCCGTAGCCGCAGCCCAGATCCAGGATGCGTCTCGCCTCACCGAACTGCACCCTTGCGGCGAGAAGCAGCGTGCCCTTGTCCGCTTCGGCGTGAGAGAATACCCCGCGGTCGCTGGTGAGCGTGAGTGTGCGCTTGCGGACCTGAACTACCAGTTCGTGGGGTTCGGAGGGGCTGGTGGGCTCTTCGGTGAAATAGTGCTCATTCGTTGGCATGCGGTTAGGTTAGTGAATCGTCAGCGCGAAGGCAATACCTGTCCCCGGAACCGGCTGCTGCGGGGAGGGCGATGGGCCGTCGGCGTCGAATAGCACTCCAGCATCGCTCGTCTGAGGTGGCCCCATGCTGGTCACGCTGTGGGGGACGCGGGGCTCAGTACCGGCTCCCGGTCCCGCGACGGTGAGATACGGCGGAAACACCCCCTGCGTCGAGGTCCAGCTCTCCGACGGCACCGAACTGATTCTCGATGCCGGAACAGGGATCCGCGCGCTGGGCCACAGGCTGGTGTCCGAGGGGCCCCCCGCTTCCGTGTTTGTCCTCATGAGCCACGCGCACTGGGACCATGTGCATGGATTCCCGTTCTTTGAGCCCGCCTACCGCGAGGGTTGGCAGGTCCATGTCGCCGGCTGGTCACACTCGATC
>JAGPGE010000753.1 GCA_018056145.1 Armatimonadota bacterium | reverse complement strand
GCCCAGGACACTGTACCACTCGCCCTGAATGCGGGTGTCCACGACGTGCAGACCCGCGGCCCGCATGGCCTCCCGGACGCTCTCCGCGAACTGCTCGGTGAACCCCGTGGTGATGTAGTACCCGCCGGGACAAAGCGCGGCGAATGCCTGCCCGGCGATGTCCCGCACGGCAGGCGCGGTGATGTTCGCGAGGACCAGGTCATACGGTCCTGGCGGAGCGACGTCGACGCCGCCGTGGAGGATGGTGACCTGATCGGCGAGTCCCATCAGGCGCGCGTTGTCGCGGGTTACGTCCACGGCAACGATGTCTGTATCCACCGCCACAGCGCTCCGGGCCCCAAGTCTGACTGCTGCGAAGGCGAGTATCCCACAGCCGCACCCCACATCAAGAACGCGATCACCGGGCTGCACCAGATCTTCCAGCGCGCACAGGGCAAGCTGGGTGGTCTCGTGTGTCCCTGTCCCGAAAGCCATGCCGGGATCGAGTTCGATCACGATGTCTGTGGGCCGCGCGGCGTTCGGGGCGTCCTCGGGGGGCCAAGGCTCCCAGGATGGCTTGACTACGAGGTTGCGGCCGATGCGCAGCGGGTGGTAGTACGCCTTCCAGGTCTCGGCCCAGTCCTCATCGCGGACTGTCCTGCGCCCAATCTGTAGTCGCGTTCCGCCGGTCAGGAAGGTGGGGATGTCCATGAGCTTGGCCTGGAGGGTCCCCGCAATGCGCTCCAGTTCGGGCGTTGCGGGCAGGAACACGGCGACGCGCTTGTCGGCGCCGGAGTCCTCAACCGCGGGACCCGCGCCGGTGGTTTCGAGCATGACGGCAACAACGGCCTCGACGGCCGGGGACGGGCAGGTTGTGGAGAGCTCGATCCAGTCCAATGTCCAGCTCCTGTGATGTGGGTTCTGCCGGGTGACAAGGCTTCATGCAAGCCGAGCGCACACGTCCTTCGGCGGTCGCGGGCGAGACGCCCTCGCCACGCGGGTACCTGGTTGTGCCCCCGGTTGCGGCTACTCCCAGACCCCGAGTTCTGCGAGTGTGTCCGCCACCTCGGCCACCTGTTCCGGGCTGTCGGCAAGCATCAACGCGAAGGGCATCTCCACGGTCTCGCCCACTGTGGTCTTTACCCGCTGCGGTGAGGTGTACAGTAGCATCGTTCCGAAACGCGACTGCCCGAAGACCAGTGGCGAGATCCAGCCGATGCCCCGCTTTGTTTTGTCTTTCGGCGGCAGGTACACCCACCCGACCTTGCCCAGGTTGCTGTACGCCATGGTCCAGTCGGCAGCGCCGTCTGAGGTGACGTAGCCGTCGCCCGGCAACCAGCCCCAGAAACAGTACACTTCGCCGTCTTCGATCTCATTGACCAGCCGGCTGCGCACCAGCAGGCAGGGCAGGTCCCGGCGCAGTTCCAGGTCATACTCGTAGCGCCCGGGCTTGTCTACCACGGTCCCGTCATGCTCGCCGAACTTCGTGGTCACACGGCAGACCTTGCGATCCGGCTCATCCACCAGCATCTCCGTGCCCGTGATCTCCCGCGGGTACAGCCACGTTCCGGCGATCTGGCCGGTCACGTACGCATCCGGCCCGCCGGCGCCGATGGTGATGGGGAGCTTAGCGCCGGGGCCAACGCGGAACTCGGCGTCCAGCGACGAGAGCACCACACCCTGGTTGTCCGGGACCACATGCACGCCGAAAACCGAGACCCGGACAGGCATGCGCAGCGTGTTCGCGAGAGGCGCGCGGTCGGGAACGGTCAGCAGCCCCTCGTACTTGCCGGGGCTCAGCTCGGGCAGCGCGAACCGCAGCACCGAATTGCGCACGGGCTCGGTGGAGCCCATCGCGGCGGGGGACAGCCGCGAATCTCCCAGCGAAAGACTGGCACGCTCAAGGTCGATGGGATTGGCGGCATCCACTACCCCGACCGAGAGCTCCGCGGGGCGGCCGTCGGAAACCCCGAGATCGATAGCATCGCCGACGTCGAGGCCCTGGTCGCCCAGTTGCGCCGCAGTGACCATCGGCGGCTCGCTGTCGTCCAGGGTCATCCATTCGGGCTTGTCAAGCACAAGAGTCGTGCGCCCTCCGGGAGTGCCGGGGGGGACGATGTTCACCACGAGCCTGCCCTCAACCACCCCGGATTCCACCCGCTCCCATGTACCGTCCGCGGCGTGGATGAACGAGTCCGCCAGCGCGGGGACCAGCCAGCAGAGCGCGACCAGGAAGGTTATTTGTCGGAGAGCGTTCATGGTGTCCGGCGTACCTCCTGCATGAGCGTCGGGTCGTCGGTAAGGATCCCGTCGATTCCCCAGTCGATATACCGGCGCATGTCGTCCTCAGTGTTGGCGTAGAAGACATTGGCCGTCATCCCGGCGGCGTGCACGGCCTCGCAGAAGGCCGGCGACATCATCCCGCGCCCGGGCTGGAGAATGTTGAACCCTGCGAGCCGTGAGCGGCGGATGTACTCGGCGCCGTCCGGGCACATGGGCAGCCAGCAGCACGGCGTGTCCGGCGCGATCCGCCGCACACGCACCAGCGATTCCAGGTAGTCGTGCACCACGTGGGCACGACCGGCGAGTTTCAGGTCTGCAAACTCGCCCATAAACCGGTCCTCAAAGCCCCGGTTGCCCGTTGTGTCCATGGTCTTCAGGTGGATGTTCAGCCAGATCGGTGACGGCAGAGCCTCCACCGCTTCAGCGAACGTGGGCACTTTTTCGCCGACGAAATCCGGGGAGAACTTGATCCCGGCGTCAAGCGACTTGATCTGGGCCAGGGACATTAGGGCGATCTCGCCGGATCCGTCGGTGCATCGGTCCACGGTCGGGTCGTGCATGACCACCAGTTCGCCGTCGGCGGTCATGTGCACGTCGAATTCCACCATCTCGACGCCAAGCTTCGCGGCGAGTTCGAAAGCGGCGACGGTGGCCTCGGGTGCGTGCGTCGGGTCCCCGCGGTGTGCGCAGATGATTGCCATGAAGTGAGCCTCGCGATCACGCTGACGCGCCGGCAGTGGACGGCGCGGAAGTTACGGGGGTGTTGCCCCGGGTTTCGGAGCCGGCTCTCCCCGCCGCCGA
>JAGPGE010000063.1 GCA_018056145.1 Armatimonadota bacterium | reverse complement strand
TGCCCTCTTCGCTGAGCGCCAGACACTTCGTGATCGCCGACGTCAGGGTGGTCTTGCCGTGGTCGACGTGACCGATGGTCCCCACGTTCACATGCGGCTTTGTTCGCTCGAACTTCTCCCTGGCCATTTGGTGGTTTACCTCCCGGCTCCGCGTATTTTGTTGTCTGCGGAACCTGAGCTTTCGTCTCTGTTCTACCCTCTGCGGCCCTGACTGCTTCCGCCCTTTGCGCTAGACGCGCCCCAGGACCGCGTCAGGGTCGGGAACCGGCTCGTAAGAGTGCGGCTCCATGGTGTACGTCGCCCGTCCCTGCGACTGAGACCGCAAGGATGTAGAGTATCCGAACATCTGTGCAAGCGGCACGCGGGCGATAATCGTCTGGGTGTCCCCTGGGCCCACCGTCATCCGCTCGATCTCGGCCCGCTTCGAGTTCAGATCGTTGACCACATCGCCCATGTACTGCTCGGGCGTGATGATCTCGGCAAGCATGATCGGCTCAAGCAGCGTCGGCTGGGCTTTCACATACGCCTCACGGAACGCCATCCCCGCCGCCACCCGGAAGGCCAGTTCGCTTGAGTCAACCTCGTGGAAGGACCCGCCCAGGAGCGTGGCCTTGATGCGCGTCGCGGGATACCCCGCCAGCGGCCCGCACTCCATGGCTTCCCTCAGCCCCGCCTCCACCGCCGGGATGAACTCCGTCGGGATCAGCCCGCCCTTGATGGCGTTCACGAACTCGAACTCCGTCTCCGGGCCGGTGGGTTCGAGCTTCAGGATGACGTGACCGAACTGACCGCGTCCGCCGGTCTGGCGTACGAACCGTGCCTCCCCCTCAGCAGCCCGCGTGATGGTCTCCTTGTACGCCACTTGCTGCTTGCCCACGTTGACCTCGACGCCGAACTCGCGGCGAAGCCGGTCAACAATGATCTCAAGGTGCAGTTCGCCCATGCCGGAGATGATCTGCTGGCCAGTATCGCGATCCGTCCGGACCGCGAAAGTCGGGTCCTCACCCACAAGCCGGCTTAGCGCGTCGGCCAGGCGCTCCTCATCAGCCCGCGTCTTAGCCTCGATCGCCAGCGAGATTACGGGCTCCGGGAAGCTGATGGCCTCCAGCGCTATCGGCGCGTGCATGGCGCTCAGCGTGTCCCCCGTCATCGGCTGGGTCATCCCAACCAGCGCCACAATGTCGCCCGTCTCTACTCTGTCAAGATCCTCGCGGCGATTTGCGTGCATCCTCAACAGGCGGGAGAGCCGCTCCTTCCGGCCTGTGCGGGAGTTCAGCACGCTGTCGCCTTTGTTCACGTGGCCGCTGTACACCCGCATGTACGCAAGCTGGCCTACGAAAGAGTCGCTGACCACCTTGAACACGTACCCGCAGAAGGGCTCATCCGGGCTGGGCTGGCGCTCCACGGGTTCTTCGCTCTTTGGGTGTATCCCGTGGATCGCGGGCGCCTCCGTCGGACAGGGCAGGTACTCGCAGATCGCGTCGAGAAGAAGCTGTACGCCCTTGTTCTTCAGGGCCGTCCCCGTCACAACCGGGACCATCTTCCCACCGACGGTAAGCTTTCGGATTGCCTGCCGCATCCGCTCCGGGGTGGGCTCGTCCCCTTCCAGGTACATGTTTTCAAGTTCCGGGTCTGCCTCGGCAAGTGCAACGATCAGGTGCTCGCGGAAGGTGGCGACCCTCTGGAGCATGTTCGACGGGATGTCAAACTCCTCGACAATCTCGCCATGCTCCCCGACCCACCGATATGCCCGCTCCTCGATGAGATCGATGACGCCCTCAAACTTCTCCTCGGAACCGATCGGGAGCTGGACCGCGATAACATGGGCTCCCAGTCGCTGCCGCATCTGGTGCAGCACATCGTGGAAATCCGCGCCGATCCGGTCCATCTTGTTCACAAAGACGATCCGCGGCACCGAGTACTTATTGGCCTGCCGCCATACCGTCTCGGACTGAGGCTGGACCCCTCCCACCGCGCACATTACCATGACCATTCCGTCCAGCACGCGCAGGGACCGCTCTACCTCGGCCGTGAAGTCCACGTGGCCGGGGGTGTCAATGATGTTGATGCGATGACCCTTCCACTCGCAGGTCGTCGCCGCGCTGGTGATCGTGATGCCGCGTTCCATCTCCTGCGGCATCCAATCCATCGTGGCATCGCCGTCGTCCACCTCACCCATCCGGTGCACCCGCCCTGTGTAATACAGGATGCGCTCGGTGGTGGTGGTCTTCCCCGCGTCGATGTGCGCGGCGATACCAATGTTCCTGACTTTCTCCAGCGGCAGATTCGCCACGTCAAACCCCAATCCGTAGTGCGTTCAGGTGATACCTATGCCAAAGTGCGTAGCACAACAGCAGCGGTCTACCAGCGATAGTGCGAGTACGCCTTGTTTGCCTCGGCCATGCGCTGCATGTCCTCGCGCCGCTTCATGGTTGCACCCTCGCGGTTCGCGGCGTCCATGATCTCGTTGGCCAGGCGGTCACGCATGGTCCGCTCATTGCGTTCCCTTGCGGCACGCAGGAGCCAGCGGACTGCAAGCGTCATCTGGCGGCGCGGCGAAACCTCAACCGGTACCTGGTATGTGGCTCCACCCACGCGGCGCGGGCGCACCTCAACAATCGGTGTCACGTTCTTCATGGCGCGGGACAAGACGTCCAGCGGGTTCTGGCCGGTCTTGTCACCAATCACCTGCAGGGCGCCGTAGAAGATGCGCTCGGCTGTAACCTTCTTGCCGCCCTTCATCAGCTTGTTGATGATCTGCTGGGCGGTCCGGCTGCCGAACACCGCATCCGGGACTACATCGCGCTTCGGAGCCGCTCCCCGTCGTGGCATGCACAAGCACCTTCCCTTGGCAACAACTTCCGATATCCTCGGTCGATATGCGGCGAAAACGGGCCCCAGCGTCGCGAGCTCGGGGCCCGGAGTACTCAGCTGCGTCTGGCGCCGATCACTTCTTGGCGCCGTACTTCGACCGGGCCTTCTTCCGGCCGTCAACACCCGAAGCGTCCAGCGTGCCGCGGATCACGTGGTACTTCACCGAGTTCAGGTCCTTCACGCGCCCGCCGCGGATAAGAACAATGGAGTGCTCCGCGAGGTTGTGGCCCTCGCCCGGGATGTACGCCGTGACCTCCTGGCGGTTGAAGAGGCGCACGCGAGCGCACTTGCGCATGGCGGAGTTCGGCTTCTTCGGCGTCTGAGCCCAGACGCGGGTGCACACGCCGCGACGCTGCGGGGCGCCCTCGACCCACTTGGACTTACGCTTCTCCGCATTCCACACGACCTTGAAGGCCGGGGTGCTCATCTTGCGCTCTTTCTTCTTGCGACCCTTCCGCACCAGCTGGCTGATCGTCGGCACACACGTCACTCCTCAATTACGCTATCGGTTGTGTCGCCAGTCCTGCGCTCTGCCGGAAAAGCAAAGCCCCTCCATCATGCACTGAGGGGCTTGGCAGGCTAGCTCTCATGCGAAGCAATACACGCCTCCGGCGAGGCGTTGCGGACTCATCAGACCCTTTCGGCCCACCGAGTCGGATCCGCGAACAGCATTCGCAATAAGCGGCCAAACACAGCCCCGATGTCTACCAGATCGCACTCTCAGCACGCTAGTTCGCTGCAATCCGCGCCGCCCTGGCGCTTGGCCTGGACGCAACGCTTGTCGTGCATGGCGAAGAGCATTGAGTATAGTCACGCATTCCGCTGCTGTCAAGCTCAAAGGGGGCCGATTTTGCGAATTCGGCCCCCTTTTTCTTCAGCAAAGCCCAACCCGGCCACGCCCTCGCCCCTACTTGCCTCAAGGTCGGCTCAGACCCCGCAGCGACCACGGCGCCCAACCCTATTCGTCGTCATCCATCGGCTCGTCCAGATCGTCGTCATCGTCGTCGTCTTCATCATCCAGGTCGTCTTCCTCGTATCCCTCGCCCGTCAGTTCATCCTCGTCCGGCTCCATGTCCTCGTCTAGCACCGCAAGACCGGCCTCGCGCGCCGCCTGGATATCCTCGAGGAGCTGATCCAGCGCATCTCTGGGTTCGGCCACGAGCACGGGCTGCTGCGCCTGCACCAGGTCCTTCACATCCTCGGAGTACCCAATCTTGCAGTTCCGGTGACGCGGCAGGCCACTACCCGCCGGGATCAGACGGCCGATGATCACGTTCTCCTTCAGACCCAGCAACGGGTCCCGCCGGTACTCGCACGCCGCCTCGGTAAGCACCCGCGTAGTGCGCTGGAAGGACGCCGCCGACAGGAAGCTCTCGGTGGCGAGGGACGCCTGCGTGATCCCCAGGAGGATCGGCTCCGCGGTTGCCTCGGTGCCGCCCAGGTCACGCACGCGGCGGTTCTCGTCCTCAAAGTCCATCCGGTCCACGATCTCGCCCGGCAGGAACCGGGTATCGCCGTGCTCGCGGATCTTCCGCTTCCGCAGCATCTGGCGGATAATGACCTCAATGTGCTTGTCGTTGATACTGACGCCCTGCGCTTTGTAAACCGCCTGGATCTCGCGAAGCAGGTAGTCCTGAACGCCCTGGACGCCCTTCATTTCGAGAATCGCCTGCGGATCCATCGGGCCGGCGGTCAGACGGTCGCCGGCGCGCACCTCGGTGCCCTCCTGCACGTACAGCTCGCCGCGGTAGGGCACCAGATGGGATGTAGCGATCTTCACGAACTCCACGCCGGCCTTGCGCAGGCGCGCCCGCACCTTCTTGAGCAGCTTCTGGCCGCGCTTGGCGAGAAGCGTCCCGTCCGGGCCGACTGCATCCTCCGCCAGACGCTCACCACGGATCACCCGCAGGTCGTCGATGGAGTGCTCGGAGTGGATCACCACGGTGCGCAGACCCTTGGTGTCGATCTCCGCGACCTCGCCGTCCACCTTCGCCGTGATCGCCTGCCCCTTGGGTGTGCGGGCCTCAAACAGCTCAACAACGCGCAGGAGACCGTGAACCGAGGTCTCAAGCACCTTGAGCATTTCCTTGATCGCCTTGCGCCTCGCCCGGCCGCCGCCACCCACCATGTCCAGCGACACCAGGCCCTGGTCGATGTCGTCGCTCAGACTGCGCAGGGCCTGCTGCTTGCGCTTCTTCACGTCAGCAACGCCGGTAATGTACTCACCCGCGACGCCTCCGGTGTGGAAGGTGCGCATCGTCAACTGCGTGCCGGGCTCGCCGATCGACTGCGCGGCGATGATCCCGATGGCCGTCCCGATCTCAACCGGCCGCCGCGTGGCAAGATCGCGCCCATAACACTTGGCGCACACTCCGCGCCGCAGTTCGCAGGTCAGCGGCGAGCGCAGGGTGACTTCCACGAGCCCGGAGTTCTGGATCTCGCTGGCCAGACGCTCAGTGATCTCGTACCCGGCTGGGACGATGACTTGGTTGGTCTCAGGGTGGATGATATCCACCGCCGCGGTCCGGCCGATGATGCGCTGCTCCAGGGTTTCGAAGGTGTCGTTGCTGCGCGCCGGCGGCAGGTTCGCATGGCAGTACTGGCACTCGCCGGTGCGGTGATGGTCCTCCTGACCGCATGCCGGGCAGTGCATCTCGTGTTCGTAGAAGGGGTAGACGACGATCCCTTCCATGGTGCCGCAGTCCTCGGCGCGGACCATGACATCCTGGGCTACGTCCACGAGGCGGCGGGTGAGATACCCCGCGTCCGCAGTGCGCAGAGCCGTGTCCGCCAGACCCTTGCGGGCGCCGTGAGTGGACACGAAGTACTCCAAAACGTTCAAGCCGTCGTTGAAGTTGTTCTTAACCGGCATGTCCTCGATCAGTCGCCCAAACGGGTCGCTCATGAGGCCGCGCATGCCCGAAATCTGCGAAATGTGGCTGCGGTTGGCGCGCGCGCCGGAGTTGGTCATCATCCAGATGGAGTTGAAGCTGTCGATATTGGCCAGGATCTGGTCGGCAATGTCCTCGCGGGCCTTCAGCCACAGTTCCAGCACCAGGGCCTCCCGCTCGTCGGGCAGGATGTGCCCCTTCGACGCCGCCTCGTTGATGCGCCGGACCTCGCGCTCCGTCTTGGAGACAACCCGCTCCTTTTCAGTCGGGACGTTGGTGTCGTCCATGCAGATGCTCAGACCGGACCGTGTGGCGTACTTGAAGCCGGCGGCCTTCACCGTGTCCAGCAGTTCCGCGGTGCGCGCCTGGCCGTAGATGTTGTAGCACTTGTCCACGAGCTTGCCCAACTCGTCCTTGGCAATGTCGTGGTTCAGGAAGCGCATGTCCAGGGGTAGGTAGGAGTTGAAGATGACCCGCCCAACCGTGGTGTCCACGATCTCACGGTGGACCTCGGCTTCGATCACATCACCCACCGCGCACCGTCCATCCAGGGCAGCCATACCGGCCGCGAACTCAAGCAGCGCCTGGATCCGCGCGTCCTTGTTGGCAGGCAGGTCTTTCGGCTCAATCTGCCGCCAGTTCTCACCCCGCGCGTCGCCCACGGTCTCCCGAGCGTTCTCGATCATCGCCTCGGTCAGTGCGAAGCTGAATGCCCGGTTGCGCACCGGGTGCTCGTCCATCACATTCACCGCGATGGCCCGCTTCAGGTCCGTGAGAAGCTGCTCCTCTATCTCCTGCTCGTTGCCTGCCTCATCCAGCAGGCGCACCGAAATGGTCGGAATGCGCACCTTGACCGAGGCATGCAGATCGGTCTTGCCGTGGTCGTAGGCGCTCATGACCGCTTCAGCACTCTCGAAGCTCTTGCCGGCGCCGCGGGCGTTCGGGTTCTCCTGGGTCATGTAGTAGCAGCCCAGAACGATGTCATACTTGGGCGCCGTGATCGGCGCGCCGTCCGCGGGCTTGAACAGGTTGCGGCTGGCAAGCATCAGCAGCCGCGCCTCAGCCTGCGCATGGGCCGACAGCGGCACGTGAACCGCCATCTGGTCGCCGTCGAAGTCCGCGTTGAAGGCCTCGCAGCACAGCGGGTGCAGCTGGATCGCCTTTCCGTCGATAAGCGTGGGCTCGAAGGCCTGGATGCCCAGACGGTGCAGGGTCGGCGCGCGGTTGAGCAGTACCGGGTGGCCCTCAATGACCTCCTCCAGCGCGTCCCACACCTCGCTCCGCAGTCTGTCCACCATGCGCTTGGCGGTCTTGATGTTAGTCGTGTAGCCCTGCTCAACCAGGCGCTGCATGACGAAGGGCTTGAACAGCTCCAGCGCCATCTCGCGTGGCAGGCCGCACTGATGCATCTTCAGTTCGGGACCGACCACGATAACGCTGCGGCCGGAGTAGTCTACCCGCTTGCCCAGCAGGTTCTTGCGGAACCGGCCTTCCTTGCCCTTCAACATGTCGGACAGCGACTTGAGCGGCCGCCGGTTGGAGCCCGTCACAGGCCGGCTGCGGCGGTTGTTGTCGATGAGCGCGTCCACGGCCTCCTGCAGCAGCCGCCGCTCATGGTTGATGATCGACTCCGGCGCGTTGATCTCCACGATCCTGCGCAGCCGATTATTGCGGTTGATTACCCGGCGATACAGGTCGTTCAGGTCCGACGTGGCGAAGCGCCCGCCGTCAAGCTGCACCATGGGGCGCAGTTCGGGCGGCAGCACCGGGATAACCTCCAGGATCATCCACTCGGGCCGGTTCTTCGACTTGCGGAAGGCCTCCACGATGCGCAGGCGCTTGACCGCACGGGCGCGCCGGGCTCCCGTGCGCTCGTCGATCTCCTTCCGCAGTTCGTGGGCAAGCTCATCCAGGTCAATGTCCGCCAGCAGTTCGCCCACCGCTTCGGCACCCAGGCCGGCGCGGAACAGGTCAGCGAAATTGCCCTCCAGGTGCTTCTCGCAGACCTCGAGCAGGTCGCCCAGACGCCGGTAGTCCATCTCGGAGATCAGCTGTCGCGGGGTCAGCTCGAACAGCTTTTCCAGGGCCTCTTCCAGCGCCGCCGACTTTTGCTGGGCAGACTCCTTCTCGATCTGAACCCGCCGGGAGAGATCCTCTTCGCTCATGATCTCCGGCAGCGGTTCGCTGGAGTACGCGAAACCGGGAAAGAAGTCGAGACCCAGGTCCGAATCCCCTTCGTCCTCGTCAATCTCGTCCTCATCGTCCTCGCCCATGAAGTCCGCGTCCAGTTCTTCGTCGCCCTCGTCAGCCTCGATGTCTTCCCCATCACCGTCGCGGTCAGAGGCCTCATCCCGCGCACTCTCTTCAGCAGCCCGGCGCAGGCCCTCTTCATACCGCTCACGCAGGTTCTCAATCGCCATATCGCAGTTGCTGGCGATCTCTTCCTTCTCCGCATCCACGGCACGGCGGATGTCCCCGCGCAGCGCCTGGAGACGGTCGGCATCCACATCGGTCACGATGTAGGAGGCGAAGTAAACGACTTCCTCCAGCAGCCGCCGGGACATGTCCAGAAGCAGGCTCATAGGGCTGGGAACGCCCTTCAGATACCAGCTGTGGCAGACCGGGGCGGCCAGCTCAATGTGGCCCATCCGCTCGCGACGCACCTTGGCCCGAGTGACCTCGACCCCGCAGCGGTCGCAGATGATGCCCTTGAACTTGACCTTCTTGTACTTCCCGCAGTGGCATTCCCAGTCACGGGACGGCCCGAAAATCCGCTCGCAGAACAAACCGTCACGTTCGGGCTTGTAGGTGCGGTAGTTGATCGTCTCCGGCTTCTTCACTTCGCCGTGAGACCAGGAGCGTATCTCGTCGGGAGACGCCAGGCCAATAGTGATGGCCTCGAAATCGGTGGTCGTTTCCGCCAAGTTCATCGCCTCCGAGTGGACTGACTGTCTCTCCGCTGCCCCGCGAACGTCACGGCAGCGGGCCCGTCATTGCTGCGTCTGTGTCGGAACATCCCCGCCGTCTCATCTCACGGGCGCCTCTAGCGCCCGTCGTCCCCATCCGACTTCAGGTCCACAAGCTGGCCCTCGCGGTTCTCCACCTTCACATCCAGAGCCAGGCTCTGCATCTCGCGCATCAGGATCTTGAAGGACTCCGGAATGCCCGGTTCCTTGATGTTCTCGTCCTTGACGATCGCCTCGTAGGTGCTCACGCGGCCCTGCACATCGTCCGACTTGACCGTAAGCACCTCCTGCAGCGAATAGGCCGCCCCGTACGCCTCCAGCGCCCAGACTTCCATCTCTCCGAAGCGCTGGCCGCCCATCTGCGCCTTCCCCCCCAGCGGCTGCTGGGTGATCAGGCTGTACGGGCCGGTGGAGCGGGCATGGATCTTGTCCTCGACAAGGTGGTGCAGCTTCAGGATGTACATGACGCCGATGCCCACCGGCTGGTTGAACCGCTCGCCCGTGCGGCCATCATACAGCACCATCTTGCCCGAGTCGCTGCCGAACTGCGCCCGCACCCAGGCGTTGCCGCAGGCCGCCTCCATCAACTGCGTGACCGCGTCCTCCTCGCTCGCCTGCTCAAACGCCTCCAGGTCCAGCGCCAGGAACTCCGCGACCTCCATCAGCTCCGCGCGCGGCCTGCCCGAAAGCTGTGCCCGGATATCCGCGAGCAATGCTTCGGTGCTCTCCGGAGCCTCATCCAACCGGAGCATGGCGCCGTGGAAGTTCAGCTCGCACAGACAGTAAGACCGCAGGCTCTCGATCTGCATCTTTTCACGCACAGCGGCCATTCCGCCCTTGATCTCCTCGGCGCTGAAGCCCTCGAAGATCGGCGCGGTGAAGCTCTCGCCAAACTGCCGCGCGATGAAGCCCAGGTGGGTCTCCAGGACCTGTCCGATGTTCATGCGAGACGGCACGCCCAGCGGGTTCAGACAGATGTCCACCGGCGTCCCGTCCGCCATGTAGGGCATGTCCTCCACCGGCAGGATCTTGGAGATGACGCCCTTGTTTCCGTGGCGGCCAGTGAGCTTGTCGCCCACCATGATTTTCCGCTTCTGGGCCACGAACACACGGACCATCTGGTTCACGCCCGGCTTCAGTTCGTCGCCCGGCGCCTTCTTCAGCTTCCCGCCGCAGCGCTCGCACTCCGGGTATTCCAGGGGCTTGCCGAAGCCGAACTCGCCCTCGCAGCGGGTGCAATGGTACTTGTAGCGGGAGAAGACCTTCGTGTCGATGACGATACCCTTCTCGCCGTGGGGGACCCGCAGCGAGACGTCCCGCATCTCCTCGGCCTTCTTGCCGAAGATCGCGATGACCAGTTTCTCCTCGGCGGTTAGCTCGGTCTGGCCCTTGGGGGCCACCTTACCCACGAGAATATCCTCGGCCCGGACCTCCGAGCCGATCAGCACAACGCCGTCCTGGTCCAGGTCCTTAAGCGCGTCGTCGCCGACGTTGGGGATGTCCCGGGTGATCTCTTCCGGCCCGAGCTTCGTATCCCGCGCCTCGCATTCGTACTTTTCGATGTGGATCGATGTGAGTTCATCGTCCTTGACCAGCCGTTCGCTGATCAGCACCGCGTCTTCGTAGTTGTAGCCTTCCCACGGCAGGAAGCAGACCAGCAGGTTCTTGCCCAGTGCCAGCGAGCCGTTCTGGGTGGCGGACCCGTCGATGATCGGCTGCCCGGCCCGCACCGCCTCGCCCTTGCGCACCAGGGCGCGCTGGTTGATGCATGTGCCCATATTGGTCCGCGAAAACTTGTCCAGGCGGAACTCCTGCTCGTCTCCGTCGCGGTAGCGCAGCTTCACCCGCGAGGCGTCCGCCTCGATGACCCGTCCGTCCTTGGCAGCCGTGACAACCGCGCCGGAGTCACGGGCGGCAAGCTCCTCCATGCCGGTGCGGATGATCGGAGCCACCGTCTTGTACAAAGGCACCGCCTGGCGCTGCATGTTGGAACCCGCAAGCGCCCGAACCGCGTCGTCGTTTTCGAGGAACGGGATCAGCGACGTCGCCACCGAGAAGATCTGCTTTGCGGTGACGTCGATGTAGTCGACCTCCTCGGGCGGAACCGCCGGGAATGCGCCGCTGCGCCGACAGGTGATCAGATCGCCGACAATACGGCCGTTCTCATCAATCCGCTCCGAAGCCGTGGCGATGTTGAACTTGTCCTCTTCGTCCGCGGTCAGGTAGTCAACCTGATCCGTCACGACACCCTTCTTCACACGCCGGTACGGGGTCTGGATGAACCCGTATTCGTCCAGCTTCGCGTGCAGGGCGAGGTACCCGATGAGACCGACGTTCGGCCCTTCAGGGGTCTCGATCGGGCAGATGCGGCCATAGTAGGAATGGTGCACGTCGCGAACTTCCAGCTTCGCGCTCTGCTTGCTCAGACCGCCGGGCCCAAGAGCCGACAGGCGGCGCTTGTGAGCCAGTTCGGCCAACGGGTTGATCTGGTCCATGAACTGCGAAAGCTGGCCGCTGCCGAAGAAGCTGTTGATCGCGGCGGTGATCGGCTTGATGTTGATGACCAACTGCGGAACCATGTCATCCGGTTCCAGGCTGGTCATGCGCTCCCGAGCGACCCGCTCCATGCGCAGGAAGCCGGTGCGGAGCTGATTCTGCAGCAGTTCGCCTACCGCGCGCACCCGCTTGTTCTGCAGGTGGTCGATGTCGTCCACCGCCCCCTGCATCCGGGCAAGGCCAAGCAGGTAGCGCACGATCGCCATGATGTCCGAGCGGGTCAACGTGTGGATCGAACCATCCACATCGTTGCCCAGCTTCTTGTTCATCTTATACCGGCCCACGCGGGACAGATCATAGCGCTTCACATCGAAGAAGTACGACCGCAACAGGGACTCTGCGCTCTCTACCGTGGGCGGGTCGCCGGGGCGAATCTTCTTGTAAACGTCAAGAAGCCCCTCCTCGGCGGTGAAGGTGCCATCATCCTCGAGGGTCACGTAGATCTGGTGGGAGACCGCCAGTACCTTGAGTTCCTTGCGGTTCGCCTGGCTCATGTCCCGGGCCATCTTCTCCGAGATCAGGCCGTACGGCTCCACGACCACTTCGCCCTCGTTGTCAATCACACGCTCCAGCGAGTAGAAGACATCCCGGGTCTCGATGCCCGGCATGCCGCTCTCGTCGCCCTCGGCCAGCCGCTTGAGCAGGTCCTTAACATTCACCGTCTCTTCGGTGCCGAAACACTCCAGAATCTCGCGGTCCGTGCCCGTGCGTGGGACGCCGCCAGCATCGCCGACCTCGAACCAGTCAAGGGCGCGCAGCAGCGTCGTCACCGGGAACTTCCGGGTCTGCCCGATCTTCACGCTGATCATGCCGTTGGGCGATGTGTCCACCTCGACCCAGGCGCCCTCGTTGGGGATGATCTGGGCCGAGTGCAGGACGCGCCCGGCGGAATCGATGGTGTCCCGGAAATACACGCCGGGAGAGCGAGCGAGCTGGCTGATGACCACTCGCTCGGCGCCGTTCACAAGAAAAGTGCCGCGATCCGTCATCTGCGGCAGCTCACCCATGTAGACTTCGCTTTCCTTGATCTCCCCGGTCTCGCGGTTCACCAGGCGGACCTTGGCGTACAGGGGCGCCTCGAACGTCGAGTCGTTCTCCTTGCACTGCTCAATGGTCTTCACCGGCTCGCCGATACGGTAGCCAAGGAAGTCGAGGGCGATGTTCCCGGTATAGTCCTCAATTGGACTGAAGTTGTCGAACAGCTCCCGCAGCCCCTCCCGGCAAAACCAGTCATAGGAGGTCGTCTGATTCTCAATCAGATCAGGCAGCGGGATAATGTCCTCGTGGGGCTCGCGTCGGAGGGGAATGAGACCCTCGAATGCAGCCATTTATGCAGTCCCTCCTGGATTCTCATACGCGCCGCAGTCACGCCGACCAAACAGACAAGCAGCCCCCGTGGTCGGTACACGCGCTCGTGCACCGCCTCGCGGGCTTCTCAGAGAACTATCCTAGGCACAGAATGGGGTGTCGAAGTTAGCTGTCACGCTCGCGGAATGGGACAAGATGTCATTGGAAATATTAGACTAACCATCCCATCAGCTTATGTCAAGAACTATTCACAGGGTGGCTCCAGATCCGGTCCGTCAGGCAATAGGCGCCTCAGCGAGACGGCCGGCCTTCAGATGCACCGTGCGGTGCGCGTACTCCTCGACCCATGCCTCATGGGTCACCAGCACCACACTGCGGCCCGCGTCGTTGAACTCCTTGAGATATGCAAGGATTTCGGCTCCTGTTTCCGGGTCGAGGTTCCCGGTGGGCTCGTCAGCCAGCACCAGCCATGGGTCATTCACAAGCGCCCGGGCAATCGCCGTACGCTGCCGCTCCCCCGTGCTTAGTTGCCCCGGACGGTGGTCGATGCGGTCAGCCATCCCGAAACGCTCGAGAAGCTCCCGAGCCCGCGCCCTGGTCGGTCCGCCGTTCTCCACCAGGCCCGTGGGAAGCAGTACGTTCTCCAGCACCGTAAGGTACGGCGCCAGATGGAACATCTGAAAGACGAAACCGATGTTATGCGCCCGGTACTTCGCCCTCTCCCCGCTAGAAAGCCCGTAAATATCTGTCCCGTCCAACACCGCCCGGCCTTCCGTGGGGCGCGCCATGCCCCCGATCGTGAGCAGCAGCGTGGATTTCCCGCTCCCGCTTGGCCCGCGCACAGCAAGGAACTCGCCGTCATCGACGGTCAGATCAATGCCGTCCAGCGCCCGGACCGGGCGGCCCTTGCTCTGGTAGACCTTGCTCAGGCCCGTAATCTCGATCATCTCTACTCCTCCGTCAACACGGTGGCGGGATCCTGCGTCACGGCGACAACAGCGGGCAACA
>JAGPGE010000752.1 GCA_018056145.1 Armatimonadota bacterium | reverse complement strand
GTGTGCGGGAGGGCGTTTTGCCCGTGGACACCACACGGGGCAATCTCTTCAGCGGGCACGGCCTGGACATGACCATCCAGACCCCGGACGGACCCGTGAGGCTGCGTGTGGTGGAGCCCGGCGTTCGGGTCTGGCTGCGGGACCTGCGGCAGTTCGACATGACTACCTTCCGGCTGGAGATCGAGTCGCCCCTGGAGGGCAAGGAAGCGAAGGCCGGCGACACTTACGCGCTCACGCTCGAGATCAGCGGGCCGGTGCCCGGCGGGAGCGAACTCTTGGCGGCGTTCGACGGCATGCCCGATCTGCAGGCGGTGATGGTCGAGCCGGTGACCGGGTACCGCTGGGATGTGCCGCGGGTGGAATCCGAGACGGGTGCGCGTTTCGCGGGCAGTCTGCCGAACCTGGCCTCGGGCGAGTACACGCTGGAAGTCACTGCATCTGTGGCCGGGGAGCCGGTGTGCGCGCAACGCACAGCCTGCTACGTGGTTGATCCGCTCGACCTTAGCGATTTCTTCCCGATCATGTCCATTGTGGGCATCGAAGGCGACGGCTTCTACCTGGATGATGCCGGGGTGCAGGCTCGCGTGAATGATCTTGTGGATCACGGCTTTAACACCGCCGCGATTACCGGGACCGGCAATTTCCAATCAGACGCGCCCCGCAATAGCCAGCGCCTGAAGGGCGTGGCCGAAAGCTACGCCCAGCGCCGCGGCATGGCGACCACCTATGAGTACTCCAACTTCACCGACCTCAACGCCAGCAGCCCACCGGCGGTGTGTCCCTTTGACCCGGGCTACCGGGACAACCTGCGCGGACGGCTGGAGTGGCAGGTGGATGTGGGCAAGCGCACCCCGCGGCTGATCTCGGCCAAGATTCTGGACGAGCCCACCGTGAACCCGGGCGTGCTGGCGAACATCAGCGAGCAGGGCAAGGCGGAGTTCCAGCGCAAGTACGGGATCGCGTACTCCGCGGACTATGCGAAGAGCGAGAAGCCTTACGAACGCTGGGCATTCGCGGATTTCATGGGCGAGTATCTCGCTGAGGGCTACCGCCACAGCCAAGGAATCCTCGACGAAATGGACGCGGGTTTTGACCTGCTGCTCACATACATGACCACCGGGACGGGGTACAACAGGCCGCTTAGCTACCAGCAGGACGGCCTCGACTGGACCCGTCATGTGAACTGGGCGGACTTCGACGTTTACCCCTACTTCTACCCGAAATCCCAGCGCATCCGCATGGTGCAGGCGGGGTTCTCCATGTGCTTCATGCGCGACATCTCTCGCGCGCGCAACGTGCCCTGGGGGTTCTATGTTGAGCTGGATGACCGCAACTGGCCCTTCCAGAAGAACCCACGACAGGCCTCGGCCGAATGCGCCTTCACCGCAGTTGCGCGGGGCGCGGACTACCTGAACAGCTTCATCAACACGGTCGCGAGCACGGGCACCCAGTCGCGGCCCGAACGCTGGGAGGACGCCGGGAAGGCTTTCCGGATGATCCGCCGCATGGGTCCGATGCTCAAGCACATGCCCGCGGTTCCCGCGCGGCTTGCCCTGTTGTTCCCGAATTCGCAGGAGGCCATCGGCAACGGCTATCCCACTCCAGATTACGCCCTGGCCGCGATTCAGGGCGGTTTCGGCGAGTGCGATATCCACAATGAAGAGGTGATCGTGGAGACCGGCGAGATTCCTTATCCCGCGCTGGTGCTGCTCAAGGGCGAGTACATTCACGAGAAGCTGGCGGAACTGCTGGAGCAATGGGTCAAGGACGGCGGGGTGCTCATCTGCGACCAATTGCCGACGAAGAGCCACCGGGGTGAGCCGCTGGCGTGGAGCCTGCCCGATCAGGGCGAGGCGCAGCCCGATTGCGGGCCGATCCAGTGGTCCGTCGCGGCATCAGGCGAGGGCAAGGTCGTCTTCCTGCGGACCGACATCAACGAGAAGTTCCGCACGCTGGTGGAAGCCCCAACTCCGGACCCGGTGGCGTGCAAGTCTTTCCGCGCCGGGATCGCTGAGTTACTGGACAGGCTGGGGCTTGTCCCGAATGTGCGAGTCGAGTACTCGGAGACCCAGGAGTCGGTGGACGTGATTGAGGCCGGGCTGCGTGGGGGAGAGGACGCCGCGCTGCTGCTGATCGTCAACCATCAACCGTCCGAGCAGGAAGTGACCGTGACCCTGGACCGGGCCGACCTGCGGTGGCTTGTGGACATGGACAGCATGGCTCCCGTGGCCGCCGAGGAGCAGGATGGCAGGACGCGGTTGCGCCTGACCGTTCCGGCCCGCTGGGCGCGGGTGATCGCGGGCTACAGGACGCGGCCTGCCGGGGTGCGGTTGTCAATGCCCGGAGGGCGAGTGCAGCGCGATGGGACTCTCTCGTACTCGGTGACCGTCGCGGGCGAGGATCAGAAACCGGTGACGGGCGGCGTGCTCATGGAAGCGGAAGTGACCGGTCCGGATGGGAACCCCGTCGGCCGCTTTGGCGGCAGCTTCGCCCCGCTGAGCGGCACACAGACGGTGCGCGTGACCGTGCCGGTGAACGCCGCGCGGGGCAACTACGGCCTGACGATCCGGTTTCCCCAGTGGGGCGCGACCAGCAGCACGAGCTTCCAGGTAGAGTGAGGGGCGGGGGAGGCAACGGAGTTCGTGACCTTGCGTGTGACGGCCTGGAGGGGCAGGCCGGCGCGATATGTCAGCTCCATTGTTGGCGCGGACTTGCCCGCGACCGTCCTTGGCTTTCGTGTCCACCCGCCTACGCCATCGGCTACGGCGTGTCGTCGTCGATCAGTTCCAGGGCGCGCCGGAGCCGCATGCGCCACTTGTAGTATCCGGTGAAGAACGTCGGCAGCAGGTACGTCAGCGCGAACCCCAGGGCTGCGTAGCGCACATAATCTGCCGGTCCGCTGTCACCGAGGACCGCTTTCAGGCCAATCCGCAGCCCAAGCTGGACCACCACCGCGACCAGAAGCTTGAAGGCCTGGGTCAGCCGCGGCGCGTGAGCGCTGTACCCGCGTCTCTCGAGGAGAATGAACCCAACCCCGGCTCCGAGCAGGACTCCGGCGGCGCGCACGCA
>JAGPGE010000062.1 GCA_018056145.1 Armatimonadota bacterium | reverse complement strand
ACCGCTCTGGAGGTTGGGCGGCTGGCCCAGGAGGTTGGTTTCCCGCCGGGCGTCGTGCAGGTGATCACCGGCGCGGGCGGCGCGATGGGCTCGCGACTGGCAGGGAGCCCGAAAGTGGGCAAGGTTACCTTCACCGGCAGCACTGAAGTCGGTCGCAAGATCATCGAGGCATCGGCCAACAACATCGCCAAGGTGACCCTGGAACTTGGCGGCAAGACGGCCAACGTGGTCTTCCCGGACGCGGATATGGACGTGGCTGTTGCGGCTGCGGCGCGCACCATTTTCCTGAACTGCGGCCAAATCTGCACTTCCGCCAGCCGGCTTCTGGTTCACGAGAGCATCAAGGATGAGTTCGTGGGGCGCTTGGTCAAGATCGCCGAGGGCATCAAGGTAGGCGATCCCTTCGACCCGGCCACCAAGGTCGGCCCGATCTCCTCGAAGCAGCAATACGAGACGGTCCTGAGCTACATTGAGCAGGGCAAGGCCGAGAACGCTCGGCTCCTCACTGGCGGCGAGCGACCGAAGGATCCGGCGCTGTCGCGCGGGTTCTACGTCATGCCCACGATCTTTGACGGCGTCTGCTGCGACATGAAGATCGCGCAGGAGGAGATCTTCGGCCCGGTTCTGTCAGTGCTGACCTTCAAGGACGACGACGAGGCTGTTGAGATCGCCAACGCCACTGAGTATGGTCTTGCGGCGGCCATGTTCACCACGAACCTGTCAAGGGCCCACAAGGTCGCGGCGAGGATGGAGGCGGGAATCGTCTGGATCAACTGCACCAATCTATTCGGCGCGTGGATGCCCTACGGCGGCTACAAGACTAGCGGCCTGGGCTTTGAGGCGGGGATCGAGGGACTGAAGGAGTTCACCCGGCTGAAGACTGTTCTCATCGACACCAGCGACAAACCGAATACCTGGGCGTACGACTAGCGCCCGGGGTCGCTGCCCGAGCCAAAGACCGCGAGCGTGATACGACCCGGCGCGCCAGTACCCTCCACCGGCGCGCCGGGGGCCGCTCCAATCCGCATGCGACGGTGATCCACATCAGCAGTAATCGCGAGAGCCCGGGGCTTCAGGGCCCGCCTGCAAGAGATCGTCCGTACACCACAGCGTCGGAACTGCGCGTCGGGGCATTCCTGATCGTCTTCGCACACGCCCTCGACCTGCTGAGTACCTGGTCGCGGACACCTGATCTGCGGGACGAGATTGGCCCGGGATATCTTGCGCTGAGGGAAATGGGTCTCGAGGGCTGGCCGTGGATGATCGCACTCAAGCTGGGCGCGATGCTCATCACCTTCGGGCTGTTCGCGTTCTATGTCTGCCGCCGGCGACGGTTCTACCCCGCCGAGACTGGCCGCACATTCCACGAGTTCCTTCACGATGTCCACTCGGTGGGCGCCATTCGGAAGGCGGGTGGACAGTGGGTCGCGCCGTCGCCGCTCCTGCTCGCTGTTTGGATGGCCTTCACCGTGTCCATCGGTTCAGCCGCCTACGCATACTTCCTGGCCATCCACAATCTGCTGGGTACCCCGCTCATGACCTGGATGGCCGAGACAGTGGCGCCCTTTGCGATCTTCATTGTGACCGCTGTCGTTTTCTGGCGCACACTCTACTCCGACTACCTGCACTCGGCCTGACCCGAACCGGGCGGCGTGCCGCATTGGAGTGATGACGCGCATGGCCAGAGCCCCAGAAGGCCCCGCGGCGCGCGAAGGCACGAGTATCCTGCCCTCGACCGTGCTTGGCCTGCTGACGGTGGTCCTTCTGGCCGGTGTGCTTCGCGGGCTTGCCGGGCCCCATATCCTGCCGGAGTACCTGGCGTCGCGCTATGTCGCCCTGATTCTGACGGTCCACGGGCTGCTGGCGATGGTCATGGGGTTCACGGGAGGGGCGCGCAAGGAGCCCGCGAGCGTCTGGGTCTCGGGCGGGGTAGGTCTCTTGGTCGGCGGTGTTGCCTCGCTGGTCTACGCCCATCGTGGGCTTGTGCCCGGCGGCGTTGTTTGCCCGGCTGCATTGGCGTCGGGAAGTCTGGTTCTCGCGGTGATCGGGGCGGTCATCGCCCGGCAGTTCGAGCAGCGGCCGCTCGCCCCGGCGCTGGCCTACTGCGGGCTTCTTCTTGCCATCCTGGCAGGCTTGTTCGTCAAGACTGGCGTGGTCTCTGGCACGATCACCCGGCCCGTGAACATGGTCACCCTGGGGATGATGACCGGGCAGAAGGACGAGCCGGTGCCTGACGTGCCTGTGGTGCTCGCCAGCCCCGACGGGAAGCGTCGGCTGTACGAGACCCGGACCAATGCAGCGGGCAACTACGTGTTCAACGGCCCGCCTCCCGGCAGCTACTCGCTGTTCGTCCAGGACACGGAACCGGTCAGGGGCAAGGGCGGGTGGATACAGAGCACGGTCAAGGCCGGTTCGGTTCTCAGCGGTCAAGGGCTGGGCATGGGAGATGTCAGCCTGCCGTCGTACAGCGCGGACCAGGGCAGCCCGTTTCTCGACGCGCCCTCGGGGGGAACCGATGACCCTGACGGCGGGACGCTTGACGTGCCCGGCGTGCCGGGGCAATACTGAGCGCGTCCCGCGCGCGAGGCTCTGTCTGTTTGCCCGCGCAACCAGATACGGTGGTGAATCCGCTTGCGCAGTATCACGCTGGTTCTGTTGGCTGTAAGCACCTGCTGCCTGGGAGGGCTCGGTGCTCCAGTCTCTGCCCAGGAAGCCCCGCGGCCCGGCCTTGATAGCCCGAAGCTCCGGGTCGCCGTGGCCGATTTCCAGGCGATCGGTGGAGATCCGGCCCGAGCCACGCAACTCAGTGACGCGGTGCGCAGGGCGGTCAGCGCCCATCCGCAGGTAGAGGTCGTGGGCGGCCCCGAGGTCCTGCGCGCGGTCACCGATGCGCGCGCCGAGATCCTTGCGTCGCGTCCCGACGCGGCCCGCAAGATTGGGGACCGCTTCGGCGTGGACGCCATCGTGTTCGGTCGCATCATCACAGACCTTTCCGGTATGACCGACGATCCATTGGCCGTGCCCGTGCCGCTGGGGCAGATTGTGGTGGCTGAAACGCTCACGCTCGCGGGACAATTGCATCCCGGAGTCGCTGCGCCACTCGGGCCCGGCGTGGATGCGGCCGCTGAACTGGCGGCCCACGCCATGTCGCTGTTGCCCGCGATCGGGCGGGTCCTGTCCATCATCGACTCCCCCGAGGGGGTCTCGATTCAGCTCTTCCCCGTGGGAGGCCGGGTCCTTGCCACGGCCTCCGAGTACGGCGTCTACGACCCGGTGCAGTTCCGGGTGCCCGGCGAAGACCCGTCGGGACTCAGCTCGGCGCTGGCCCGTCAGGACCTGCGCGTCGGGCGCCTGACGGGCTGTGTCCGCACGGCTGCCGAAGCCGACGGTCACGCCATCGAGGCCACGTCGATCGACCCCGACGGGCGGATTGCGGTGGGCCAGCTGGTGGGCCTTGCGCCAGTCCCCGGCATGAAGCGCCCGGAACTTCCACTCCCTGCGCTCGTGGTCAACTCCCAGCCCGGCCAGGCTGTGGTGACCGTGAATGGGCGCGTGGCGGGGATCACGCCGGTGGCGGTTGCACTCGAGGCGGGGGAAAGCACGGTGGCGGAACTCTCCCTTCGCGATCATTCTGCGGGGGCCTACGAAATCACCGCCGCTCAGGATGAAGCGTTGGCGATGGCAGTTGCGCTCAAGGAGATCCCGCCTTTCGGCGAACTGGTTGTCAGGACCGAACCGTCGGGGGCGAAGGTGAGCCTGGACGGGCGCGAAATCGGTGAGACTCCGCTGGCTGCGAAGGACGTTGCTTCGGGCGACCACCAGCTTTCCGTGAAGCTGCCGGGACACAAGCCGGTCACCCGCTCCGTCACAATCCGCCGCCAGCGTTCGACGGAAGTCGAAGTCGCCCTGGAGAAGGACCTGCGCTCCGTGCGCATCGTCTCGGTGCCCGAAGGCGCCCGGGTTGCCCTGGACGGGGAGCAGGTTGGCTCGACGCCGCTGGATCTGGCGGCCGTGGCCACGGGAGCCCGAGAACTGCGCCTGACGCTCCCAGGCCATGCGGTACTCACCGAGCCAGTGACCGTGGAGTCCACTGACGAACTGCAGGTCTTCAGCTTCCGCTTGCGGCCGCTTGCGGGGAACGTGCGGGTCGAGACCACGCCGCCGGGGGCGACAGTGACACTGGACGGCGAGGAGCGCGGGAAGAGCCCGCTGGCGCTCACAGGGCTGCCCATTGGGCAGCACACGGTCAGTATTGAGCTGGACGGCTTCCTTCCGGTGAAGCGGGCCATCCAGGTGGAGGATCAGCAGACCGCGGTAGTTCAGGAAGGCCTGACGCGTGCCGAAGGACAGCTCATCTGCATCAGCGTGCCCGCCGGCGCAAGGATCATCCTGGATGGCCGAGATCAGGGCGTCACGCCGCGCACGCTCACGGGGGTGCCCGTGGGCAAGCGACAGGTCACGCTGGAACTTGAGGGATACCAGCCCTGGAGTGGGAGGGCCCCCGTCATCCACGGGCAGACAACCAAGGTTGAGGTGGGACTTATCCGCATCAACCCGTGACGCGACGCTCACAGACGTTATGGTGTGGATTCGTGGACTCCTGGGCGCCGCGAGGTCGGGTGCAGCACGTTTCGGGAAGGATGCACTGATCTCAGCACCATTCCCGCGCATGGGAAGTCCATGGGGAGTCTGCGGGCGTTCACTGAGACTGGCAGGGGGCGTCCGGGGCTTGCCACTCCCGCGCCCTTGTGGTAAAGTTGAAGTGCCTTAGCCCACTGTGTTATGCGGAGGTTCGGACGTTGACGGATAGCACCGCCCAGGGCTTCGATTGGCTCCGCAGGGAGCTTGACCGTATCATTGCGACGTACCAGACACCGCCGGAACGCCGGGTGGGGTACGGCAACCTTCGCCATGAGTATTCCCATTGGAAGAAAGAGAGCGAAGAGATCACCAATATCGCGGTCATCTATGAGACCCCGGGTGGTTCCACGACCCAGCTGAACGTCACCTACAACCACCACGACAATACCTTCGCCTATCTGGATGACGGTCTCGGCGACTACAAGGAAACACAGGACCCCCGGGAGATCCTGGAGTTCATCCACAGCCACGTGGAGGGAATCCCCGAGAAGCGCCAGGCCCAGCTTGACAGCCAGGTCGACGACTGGATGGGTCAAGGGAAGTCCAGCCGCGAGGTCTTCGGCCAGCTCAACAAGCTCCTGCAGGAGGAGTTTCTCGGCGGCCGTGTGACCACAAACGAACTCAAGTGCGCCATCCAACATGCGATCAAGCTGAAGGCTCAGAGCAGCGCCTAGACCACGGGTGAGAGCCCCGCGTACTGTCCCCCGCCGCCTTCCAGGCGGCGTTTTCGTTTGCGGCGTACGGGAAGGATTCGGTCCTTCGAACGGCGAACCCTGGCCTCGTTTCATTGCCAGCGCTTGAGGATGGTGCTCCGATGAGGGTCCTGGTCACGGGTGGCTCCGGCTACGTTGGGTCGGTCGTCTGCGAGAGGCTGACCCGGGCGCACGAGGTCGTGAGCTTTGACTCGCGGCTGCCCGAGCACGGGCATGGGCGCTTCATCCGCGGCGACATCCTCAATTCGGCCCACCTTCTCGAAGCGATGAACGGGATCGACGCCGTCGTGCATCTCGCGGCGATCCCCCACCCGGCGTATGACCCTTCTGATGCCGTGATGATGATCAATGTGATGGGCACCCAGCGCGTGGTTGAGGCCGCCGCGCTGGGTTCGCCGAAGCGCCTGGTCTTCGCGAGCAGCGATTCAGCCTACGGTTTCGTCTTCGGGCGCGGCGAGATCCTGCCCTCCTATCTGCCGGTTGATGAGGACCATCCCGCCGAACCCTTGGACTGCTACGGGCTGAGCAAGCTGCTTGGTGAGGAGATCTGCCGCCGTTACACCCGCTCGCATGCGCTGGAGACCGTCTGCCTGCGCTATTGCTGGGTCTGGAACGAGGCTCTCTACCAGAACCTGGCCGGGCTGTCGCGCGACCCGGGGCAGTTCGTGGGCCAGCTCTGGGGCTACGTGGACGCTCGGGACGTAGCGCAGGCGGTTGAGAAGTCCCTCACCACGCCGGGGATCACCCATGCGACTCTGAATATCAGCGCCCTGCGGACTTTCCAGACGCTGCCCACACTCGATCTCGTGGACCGCTATCTGCCCGATGTCGCACAACTGGATGACCCGGTGTGGGATGACCCGCACTGCGCGCTGATCTCGATCGATCGCGCCCGGGATCTCATCGGCTTCGAGCCGGAGTATGACTGCCGCGAACAGGCTGGATTGACGGCCTGAACCGGCGACGGGAGCGGGGGCTTCCGCGCCGCCACGAAACGGAGATCAACTGATGGCACGCAATATCCGAGTGTCCACCATCGCCTGGTCCGCGGGCTCCGCGGGGCTGACAAACCTGGACGATGTGCACGAGAAGCTGTCGGAACTGCTGGAAGAAGCCGCTCGCGCGAAGCCTGATCTCGTGGCGCTCACCGAGTTCTGCAATGTTCACGGCGGGTGCGATTGGGACCAGCAGGCCCAGCCGATTCCGGGCCCGACCTCCAACCTGTGCGCAGACATCGCCCGGAAGCATGGCATGTACGTGGTCTGCTCCATCCCCGAGCAGCAGGGCGATATAATGCGTAACACGTCGGCTTTCATCGGGCGCGACGGGCAGATCATCGGCAAGTACCACAAGTACCAGCCCACCATCGGCGAGATGGAAAAGGGGATTGTGCCGGGTGAGGATGCCCCGGCCTTCGACCTGGACTTCGGCAAGACCGGCGCGGCAATCTGTTTCGATCTGAAGTTCTTCGAGGTGGGGCAGACCCTTGCGAACAATGGCGCGCGCCTGTGCATCTTCTCCTCCATGTTCATCGGCGGCGTGCGCCTGGAGCATTGGGCGCGGGACTTCGGCATGTACATGGTCTCCAGCGTCCCCGCGCGCAGCTACATCGTTGACATGTCCGGCCGGGTGCTTGTGGAGACGGGTGTGGAGATCAACCCGGTGCGGTCCGGGTTCCTGCCGCCCATCGCCTCCGCGGTCATCAACATGGATCGCTGCCTGTTCCACCTGGACGGCAATCAGAACAAGCTCCCGGATATCCTGAAGAAGTATGGACCGGGAGTGGAGATCGAAGTGGATTACCCGGAGGCGCACTTCACCATGGCCAGCACGATGGACGATGTCACCGTGGACGACATCATCGCTGAGTTCGAGCTGGAACCGTGGAATGCATACCTGAAGCGGGCCAGAGGGGTGCGGGGGAAGATGCTGCGGGAGGGCAAGGTGTAGTGGCTGGTCCGGGACTGAGAGGAACAAAAGACGCGGGCGGCGCGGGATGGTGCGCCGCCTGCGCTATTTCGTGGCGTGGGTCAGGGTCGTCACACAGCCGCTCTTCGCACGGGGGAGCGGCTCGCCGACCACGCAGACTTCGGTGTGCAGTTCGACGCCGAACAACTCGCGCACCCGGCCCTGCACCAGGTCGATGAGTTCGAGGACATCCTGGGCCGTTGCACCGCCGACGTTGACGATGAAATTGGCGTGCTTCGGTGAGACCACCGCACCGCCAACCTGCATGCCTTTGGCGCCGGCCTCCTCGAGGAGCCGGCCCGCATAGTCATTGAGCGGTCGCTTGAAGATGCAGCCGGCGCTGGGCATGGCAACAGGCTGCTTCTCGCAGCGCAATTGCACCACATCGTGCATCTTCTTGCGCACGTCCGCGGCGCAGGAGTGCTCGAGCTTCAGGCAGGCTCGGGCGATTACGGCGTCCATGGTCTGAAAGATGCTGGTGCGGTAGCCGAAGGAGAGCTCATCGCGGTTGAGGGTCATGAGTTCACCGCAGTAAGTGGCGACGGTCACCCACTCGGTGAGCTGGCCGATCTCGCCGCCGTTGGCCCCCGCGTTCATGTTCAGCGCGCCGCCGAGAGTGCCCGGTATCCCCGCGGCCCATTCCAGGCCCGAGAGCCCGTTGTCCGCGCAGGTCCGGCAGATGCAGGCCAGACGCGCGCCGCTTTCCGCCGTAACCGTGTCGTCCTCGATCATCACCGACTGCATGCCCCCCGCGAGCTTGAGGACCACTCCGCGGATTCCGCCGTCGAGCACCAGCATGTTGGTCCCTTTGCCCAGGACCAGGGGCTTCTCGCCGGCGTCGTGCAGGACTTTGAGGGTCTGGGCAAGTGCTTCGGCTGTGATGGGAGTGACGAGGATATCAGCCGGGCCGCCGATGCCGAAAGAGGTGTGCAGAGACATGGGCACACCTGTCTCGACCTGGAGGTCCGGCACTCTTTGCAGGTCAGCAAGAAGGTTATTGGACATCGTGTGCGTGGCTCCGCCGGCTCCGGTGTCTGCAGCACCCTCACTGACCACGGCGTGCCGATCCTTCATGTATTGTCCCTGCCGTCTTCAGCAGGGGCCGAGACGCGAGACACCCTTTGCTGCCGGATGTCAACCTTCGCCCGGCGGGTCCGTCTCTTTCGGCGTCTGTGGCTGCGACTCCGGCTGTTGGTCGGCCTCGGGCGAACGCTCATCCCTGCCGCTGACCGTTTCCTCAATGCGCTCGCCGGCATGCCGGGCCTGATTGCGGGCCACTTCCGCGAGGCGTGCGAGCTGGGCCTTCAGGCCGCCTTCGACGCCCACTTGGTGCTGGAGGGCCGAAGCCGGGATGATGACGGAATCCTTGCCGTCAACGGTTCCCTCCACCGGCGGCAGGCTGAGCACGCCTTCTGTGATGTCACGCCATGCGCCCCCGGAGACCTCGTAACGGCTCACCCGACGCGTCTCCGGATCGATGTAAATCGTGCCCAGTGTCCCGACGCGGGTGCCGGAGTCCGTGAGCACTTCCCGGCTGCCCTCGCGCGGGTCGCGACGTTTCTCCAGGAGACGCGGCAGTTCCGACAGATGCCGGACCACCTTGTGCGTCTCAACCATCACCGCATCGACGCCGATCACCGTGATGTCATTGGCCTCAATGCCCTTTTCGAGGGGGCCCTTGCCGACGATGACTCCCTCGAACTGGCCCGAGGCGAGGTCCACGACCACCTGGGTGACCGGGCCGAGGTCGCGGCCTTCCCGGGCGGCAATCACCCTCAGCCCGACGATGGAAGCGATATCCCGCATCGGTTCATTCCTTCCCACAGGCTCGCCCCGCTCTTTGACCCCTGACGACTCGCCATAGTCACCATTTCGCCGTGGGGCCCCGGGTTCCTTCTTCCGCTGCGCGGAACCTGGAAACGGGTCAGAACGGGTGTGGAACGCCTATCCGTCGATGCGGTCGATCAGTTCGGAAGTGAACTTCCTCAATCCGGGCCCGAGCTCTTCGTGGGACAGCATCAGGCGGATGAATGCTTTCGCGTAGGACTCGAAGTTGCCCACGTCCAGCCGGTCCTCGCCGGGCAGGAGGGGCACGGCGTACACAGGCAGGCCGTCACGGATCATGGCTCGGATGGCGTCCGTCAACTGCACTTCGCCGCCAAAGCCGGGCGCTGTCCGGTCAAGGTACTCGAAAACGACGGGCGAGAAGACATACCGTGCACAGACCGCAAGATTGCTCGGAGCTTTGTCCGGCCCAGGCTTTTCCACGATATCCCGCAGCTTCAGCGCCGTTTCGTCCGCCGAGCCCTCGGGGTCTACGATGCCGTACCGCGAGGTGGCTTCAGGCGATACACGCTGCGTGGCGATGGTCGCGGCCGCACTGTGCTGTTCGTGGGTCTGCAGGAGACGGTTCATGAGGGACGAACGCTCGGGCCCCACGATGACGCAGTCTCCGAGGGCGACCACGAAGTGATCCTGCCCGACGAAGGTCCGGGCCTGCATGACGGCGTCGCCCAGCCCTTTTGGAACGGACTGGCGAGTGTAGTAGAAATGGATGAGTGGGTTGTCGAACAACTCGCTGCAGCGGTCACACTTGTTGCTGGGGGAGATGCCATCGGCCTGGTCGAAGTGGTCCGCGATGGCTCGCTTGTGACGGCCGATGACGATGAGAAGATCCCGCAGTCCGGCTCCCACCAACTCTTCAGCAACGAGCTGAATGGTGGGTTTTGTGCCCAGGGGGAGCATCTCTTTGGGCTGGGACTTGGTCGCCGGATACAGCCGCGTCCCAAGCCCGGCAGCCGGTATCACTGCCCTCAAGACGCCCAAGTCCTGGCCCTCCCGGTATATGGCCGATCGCGCCCCCCGGTCCGCAACGCCCATTCAAAGGTCGCCGGCAAAGAATGGAGCCAGCGATCAGACTCGAACTGATAACCTGCGGATTACGATTCCGCTGCTCTGCCAATTGAGCTACGCTGGCTCGCTTGCGGCCCCCTCAGGCAGAGCCGCCCATTTTCAGTTATTGTGGTGGCGAGACCCAGAGTCGAACTGGGGACACACGGATTTTCAGTCCGTTGCTCTACCAGCTGAGCTATCTCGCCACCGAAACCGCCGCAAGTGACTGGAATGTGGTGGGCGGAGCAGGACTCGAACCTGCGACATCATGCGTGTAAGGCATGCGCTCTAACCAACTGAGCTACCCGCCCCGGCCCATCGCCGACATATTTGGTAGCCCCTAGGGGAATCGAACCCCTGCCGCCGCCTTGAAAGAGCGGTGTCCTAGCCGTTAGACGAAGGGGCCAGTCGTTCAAAGAGCGAGTATGGTGAGCCGTGCTGGGATCGAACCAGCGACCCTCGGATTAAAAGTCCGATGCTCTACCAACTGAGCTAACGGCTCGCCCGGAGCGCGGCCGTCGAAAACAAAGCCGCGGCACACAAGCGGCACACGCGCCGCTGATGTGCCCGCGTTGTGGACGGTCAACATACAACAGGCGAAGAGGTTTGTCAAGCGTCGCGGGCGTCTTCGTCTGCGGCGGTCTTCCTCGCCTCTGCGCGCTTGATGCGTCTGAGCTTGCGCTCAACCTCAGCGACGAAGTTGACCGTGGGGAGCACGAAGGGACCAGCCGGACAGGAAGCGGTTGCAGCCAGGAGAAGCCCGCGCGCCGCCCCGTGCAGGATTGCGAGGCAGTTGAGCGGCACCAGGCGACGGAAGCTCTCGGGCTCTTCCGGGTCCGTGGCGCTGAACTCACCCGCCATGTCGATGTGGACGGACTCGAACGGGGCACCCTTGCCGGCGATCGCCGTGAAGCGGAGAGCCAGAGGGACGCGAACCCGGGTACGTTCCTGGTTCAGGGTGACGACATCGAAGTCCACCCTCACCCGGTACTGATCCAACACGGCGCAGCCTCTCGGCGGTCCAGACGGGGCCTGGTCCGGGCACTGAAAGCTGACCCGCGTGACCTCGATGCCGTCAAGCAGCAACGGCGGCAGGGACTTGCTCAACGCGCCGACCCCCTGATCCATCAATGCCCTCCCGGCCCTCCAACCACACGACAAGCCCCTGCATATCCAGTTCCTGTTGGCGTGGGACTATTAGCGGCGCCTGAACTTCCAGACCCAGGGCATTTGCGAGGCGAACGATTGTCCCGAGGGTCACATTGGCGGGATTATTGAGAATTCGCGAGACATACGCGCGGTTTACCCCGGCTCTCTCGGCGAGTTCGGTTCGCGACAGGCCCTGGCGTCGGGACGCCGCGTCGATCTGGTTGAGTATCCTCAGCGCGAGTTCCGTGACGCCCTGATCGGGCAACTCCGCAGTCTGCTCTTGCAGCCAATCCATCAAGTTCGGTTTCTCGGCCACCGTCCAAGCCCTCTTTTCGTCACGTCAGTGCTCCGCATGTATGGCCATCCATCGGGCCCGGGCTTCTGTCACCCGTGAGACTGCTGCCGGGTCAGGCCGGTCGGCACGCTTGTCGCGCACCGACACAACCCAGAAAGTGCGGTCAGGCGCCAGGAAGCCGTAGAAGCGCCAGTTGGCCTTGCCTCGCTGGACGCGGATCTCCCATTGGTCCGGCTCCCCGAAGAGTCGTCTGAAGTACGTATCAGAGCACGCTTCGGCTTCGTTCGCTACCACTTTGAAGTAGCCGAGGAGCTTCTCCAGGAACCTTCTGTCCGAGTCTGTCTTCGGGTCCAGCGTCAGCAGGAACCGAACCAACTCGTCTTCTCTACGGAAGACCATGGAACGGATGTGCAGGCAGGCCCCTCGGATGCTGAACTCGCCGGGCCGCACCTCGTTGTGATCATCGGTACAAAGATGCAGGTCCATAGTAACTTATAAGTAACACCCGGTCAAGGCTCAAATGGAAGATGCCGTGGGATTCGCCGCCGTTGCCCCCCAGCTTTACACGGCGGCCTGAATCAGGGATAATTCGCTTGATGGAAGCATCGCACCTGCACGGCGGCCGCGAGACTGGGTAACAAGACTGGGTAACAACCGAGGGTGCCCTGCGCGATGACGCAACTGGACAAGCTCCCCACACTCGATGACTACGGCCGCGGGAAGGCCGGCGATGAGCGCGATCGCCGGCGCTACCGCATGCTCGCCCTCGTAACGCTCGTGGCGCTCCTGGGGCTGAGCGCCTTCGCCGCGCTCATGGTCCATGCGGTCAAGCGCAGCGTGAACCAGGAGCACTATGAGTTCCGCGCCTTCGTACGGCCGGGGATGGCGGAGGAAGAAGTCGTGGCCGAGTTCGGCGAACCGTACCGGCGGTTCTTCACCCGGTCATCCGTCGAGCCGATCCTGTCAGGGCGCGGACAATACACGCGCTTTGACCGCGACGTCTCCCCGGACCAGCCGGGCATGTCCGATTTCAGCAAGGTGCTGCATTACCGCACCACACTGGAGCATGGGGAGTTCGTGTTCATCGGGGGTGATGGCAGAGTCACGGCCGTGGTGACCGGCTCGACGTGAGCGCGTTGATGGAGGAAAACGGCGTCCCGGTCGCGAAGTAGTCCCCCGAAGACCCACCCCGCGCAGGAAAGGCTCAGAATGGCTTCCTCGACTCGCGAGACGGTCCTGGCACGCTTCGAGAATCCGCCCGCCGCGTACCGGCCGATGATGTTCTGGATCTGGAATGGGGTGCTGGAGGAAGAGACGGTCCGCGCTCAGGTCCGCGACATGGCTGAGAAGGGTTGCGGCGGGTTCTTCTTCCACCCGATGGGCGAGAACTTCCGGCTCAAGGATTTCATCCAGGGACAGTGGCCGCCATATCTGTCGGACGGGTACTTCCAGGCTGTTCGCTGGGCCACGGAGGAAGCGGCGGAGCAAGGGATCTACGCGTGGCTGTATGATGAGGGGGGCTGGCCTAGCGGGACCGCTCAGGGCAAGGTGTTGGAAGGTCACCCCGAGCACACTGCGCAGGTTCTGCAGATGGAGCAGGTCACCGCAGCCGCGGGCCCTGAGTTCGTCTGCCCGGCGGGGACCGTCGCGGCTCTTGCGGTCTTCCGCGATCATGCGCCCGAAGTCCTGGAGATCGTGTCCGGCACGGTCACCGTGCCGTCGCTCTCCCACGGCGTGCTGCTTTTCCGGGCGGCAACTCGCGAAGGTCGGGTGGATCTGCTCAGCCACGCCGCTGTCGCCCGTTTCATCGAGGTTACCCACGAGCAGTATGTGCCCTGCGTGGGCGAGTACTTCGGCACCGTGGTTCCGGGCATGTTCACCGACGAGCCCGCGGTATCGGGGGCTGTGGGCACCGACGCCATCCCTTGGACCGGGGACATGCTCCTCACCTTCGAGCGCGACCGCGGCTTCGAC
>JAGPGE010000751.1 GCA_018056145.1 Armatimonadota bacterium | reverse complement strand
ACCAGGGCCTTGGCGGGCCCCTGCTCGCCGCGGTCCCATGCCTGCCGGTAGCGTTCCTCGAAGTCGGCGCGAAAGGCGATGGGGTCCTCGAAGGGCAATGCCTCGAACCCGCGACTGCGAAGCGCTGACAGAACTTGCTCGTCCAGCAGGACATCATCGGGGTCTGCGACGATCCACAACCGCGCGAGGTCCGAGGGAAACTCGCCGAGGATGCGCTCGATCCACGCGCTCATGGTCTGCCCCCTCCCGGCCCTGACGTGGCAGCGTCTGGCCCCGCACCGAAGCGCAGCAGCATCACCGCATTGAGGTCCGGCAGGCAGTCCTGCGCGGCGTCGATAGACGCCATTCGCTGCACATGGTCCTGTTCGAGGCGTCGGCGGCGGTAGGCCCGCACGGCCGGCAGGCCGATTCGGCCAATCGCCTGGTAGCGGGCATCGAAGGCGTAGCGGGCGCGTTCCCGGGCCTCGTCCAGCCGTCGTTTATGCTCGTCCATCAACGCTGCAATGATCGGCTCGCCTTGGGTGCCAGCGGCGGCCCTGGACAGGTCGAACCAGCCGTCGGCATCGTCGCTGGCTGGGGAATCCAGCACATCGACCTGTTCCGTGAGCAGGAGATCCCAGATGCGCCTGGCCGTGGGCATGAAGGTCCGGCCATCGTCGGCGACGAACACCGGCAGGAAGCGCCTGCGATTGAACCCTTCCGCCGATAGCGCGACCTCCCACAGGGACCAGATACCGGTCACCGTGCCCGGCAGACCCGTGACCCGCACCAGGGGTACGGGCTGACCCGGGACGCAGCGAGGCAGCTCGCCCGACCGACCACCGATCAGGGCGCGGGCGCGGGGGTCTTCCAGGGTCACCCACTCGAACTCCGGGTGTTCCTCTGCCGTGCGGGCATCGAAGCATGCCGGGGCCGATGTGCTGCCGTCCTGCCAGAGAATCCGCCAGGCCGCCCCATCCCGGGAGGCTTCGCCGCCCCGTGAGGGCAGCCCGGTAGTGACCGCCCGCTCCAACCAGAACTGCGCCGGATGGTCGCGCCACCGGCGGGCGTCGTCCGCCGAGAAGCGCTGCCCCTCGGACAGCAAGGCGTTGTCCTTCTGCGCCTCCGCCATCGTCTGCCGGAGTTGGCCCAGCACGGCGTCGCACTCGCGGTCGATGGATGCCGGGTCCGTGATCCCGTGGACGAACAGCGCGTCGAATAGGGACTCCGCCTCCACCGAGTCCATCACGTCCGCGATCTTGTCGGCGCCGAATTCGTTGGCGATGACCCTGAGCTTCTCCTCCAGCACCTGACGCACGCGGTACTCCACCGTGTCCTCCAGGGCGAAGTTGGTCGCGCGCACCACGTGGCGCTGGCCGATGCGGTCCACACGGCCGATCCGCTGCTCCAGGCGCATCGGGTTCCAGGGCATGTCGAAGTTGACCACGACGTGGCAGAACTGGAGGTTCAGGCCCTCGCCGCCGGCGTCGGTCGAGACCAAGATCCGCGTCTCCCGGGAGAATGCCTGCTGGGCCTGCGCCCGGGTGTCCAGGTCCATGGACCCGTTCAGCAGGGCGACTGTGAAACCGCGCTCTTCCAGGTAGTCCGCCAGCATCCGCTGTGTCGGTATGAACTCGGTGAAGACCAGCACCTTGAGCAACGGGTCGGCCTCCTCCTGCTGTAGCCGGTAGATCAGCTCCAGCAGGGCCTCGGCCTTGGCGTCGGTACCGGTGGCCTCCGTCTCGCGGGCCAGGTCGAGGAGCGCGGACACCTCCGCTTGCTCCCGCGCGAGCCCATCCTGGGTCCCGGCGAGCGTTTGCACCGCGATGTCGGCCTGGGACTGCCCGTCCAGCTCGCCCCAGTCGTCGAAGTCCGAGCCGTCGAACAGCGATGCCTGGGGCTGGGGTGTCTCCAGCAGGGCAGCCCGCTTCTCCAGCGTGGTGCGGATCGCGGCCGTGCTCGATGTCACCAGCCGTTGCATCAGGATCATCAGGAACCCGATATGGCGCTGCTTCTCGGCCATGGCCTGGTTCCAGCCATGGCGCACATAGTCGGTGACCGCCTCGTACAGGCGCCGCTGAGCCGCGTGCCGCGGTTGCCAGGCGACCGCCTGGAGCCGGGTCATCCGCAGCTTGAACAGGGGTTGGCCGTCTGCGTCGATGGCGTCCCGCTTCTCGGTGCGGATCACGAACGGCCGCACGCGATCCCGGGTGACGCTGCCCTCATCCGGGAACGACTCCCGGTCGAGGAGCTGCATCAGTCGCAGGAAGTGGTCGGTCTTGCCCTGATGGGGTGTCGCCGACAGCAGCAAGAGATACGGCGCCGCCTCGGCCAGCGCCGCCCCGAGCTTGTAGCGGGCCACCTGGTCCGTGCTGCCCCCCAGGCGGTGGGACTCGTCCACGATCACCAGATCCCAGGAGGCCGAGACCAGATCCTCGAAGCGCTCCCGGTTGTAGGTGGCCAACTGGTCGCTGGACCAGCCCCGCCGGCCTTCGAGCGGCTTGACGGAATCCAGCGAACAGATCACCTGGTCGTGGATCTGCCAGAGGTTCTCCTGATCTCCTCTCGCCCCCGGCGCATCTCCCGCCGCCAGCGGCGAGGCGAAGGAGCGAAACGCCGCCAGCTCCGCGGGATCGATCAAACGGAACCGCTCGCCGAAATGCAGCCGCATCTCGGCCTGCCACTGGCGCACCAGGCCCTTGGGGGCGACCACCAGGATGCGCCGGGCCATGCCGCGCAGCTTCAGCTCGCGCACCACCAGACCGGCCTCGATGGTCTTGCCCAGGCCCACCTCGTCCGCCAGCAGGTAGCGGATGCGATCCCCACTCATGGCGTGGTTAAGGGCGAAGAGCTGGTGCGGTAGGGGGACGACACTCGACTGGATCGGGGCCAGCAGCAGGTTGTCTTCCAGGGCGTCCAGGAGCTTGGCCGCTGCTGCCGGGTGCAGGATCTCCGGCGTGGTCAGGCGCAGCCCCGACAGGGGAGCCAGGTCAGACCCCCGGGCGCGGACTATGGCTTCCTTGGTCGGGAGCCAGACCCGGAAGACCGTCTCGCCCCAGATAGCTTGATGTTCGACGATCCGGCAGGGTGTGCTGT
>JAGPGE010000061.1 GCA_018056145.1 Armatimonadota bacterium | reverse complement strand
GACCAAGCGCGGCCAGGCGGCTCTCAAGCTCCGCGAGACGCATCAGAAGCTCCGGTGTGAGGTTCCGCAGGTTCACGGCGATGTCCGGCTTCGCACGGACGAACCCGGTCCAGTCGATGAGGTCCGCGCAGGCCTGGGGTACGGTGCGTTCCTCCTGGGTCCACGGAGCGGACCAGGAGATGCACATGGTCTGCTGGCACAGGAGCGAAGCCCAGCAATTGTCCCGGACTTTCGTGATGAAGTCCGGGTGGGTCCAGGTCGCCGCGAAGCCGGGGTACCAGCCCGGTCCGCTGGCGAACTCGGCGCAGAAGACCGGCGGGTTCGCTCGGTACGCCCGGGCGCAGGCCATGAAGTAGGCATCGGATTTCGCGCCCGCCGTGTAGTAGGTGCGGTAGCCGAGACCCGCTGAGTGCGTGGGTTTGTATGCGTCGGTTCCCCAGGGGTTGCCTCCGCCCATGCTCTGAGCGCCGCCGCCCTGCTCCTGGGTCACCATCTGGTTGGGTGCGCAGGCCTTCACGTGGTCGAACAGAGCGTTGATGAACTCCGGCCCATGTGTCTGGTCGTTCTCGCCCGTGAGTGAATAGGCCATCATCGCCGGGTCATCGCGCAGGACGGTGAGCAGCTCGGACAGGTAACCCTTCAGCATCGGGCGCAGCGTGGGGTCGGTGAAGGAAGCGGGGGAGTTGTACCCCGCGTCCACGTACTGCTGCCAGGGCGGGTAACGTCCCGTGCCCGGGCTGCCGTAAGGGTAATGGAAGAGGTTGAGGAGGGCCTTCATGCCCAGTGCGCGGCATTCGGAAAGGATGATCTGGAGGGTCTCGAGCCCCTGCATGGACACATGCCCCCCTGCGTCGAGATAGGCCTCGTGCGGGGTCACATTCATCGCCAAGCGGATCACCCGCATCCCGGCGGCGTGATGGGCAGCCAACTGGGCGTGGATCTCCTCTCGCGAGAGGGTGCGCAGCTTCAGCAGACGCACCTTCGCCTGCTCATCGGCGGACAACGCGCGCCAGCGGTCCGTGGAGACGACCACCTCGCGGCCAACCCGAGCGGGGTCGAGAATCGGCGCCCAGGCGTAAAGATCGCCCAGCAGACACGGCAAGACGCGACCGTCCGCGGTCTGGTAGGTGCTGACCGGAGGCTCCCATCGCAGAAAGTCGTCGGCATCGGTAATGGTAACGGTTAGCGTTGCGGCATGCTCATTGCCAGCGGCATCCGTGGCGGACAGGGCGACAGACGTGTCACCCATCGGCAGCCCTTGGAGGCGGCAGCGGAAGACGCCCGACTTGCCGAGTTCGGACATGGGGATCGACCTGTCACCAACCTGCGCGCGCAGGCTGGCGTCCGGCGCGTGGACGAGTTGCCCGTCCGGCCCGGCGAGAACGGCGTAGATGTCCACCCCATCAGCGGCGCGGTCGGATGTGCGCACGACCTGAGGCGTGGTCACTAGCGCGCCGGGGCCGGTGAGGCTGATCGAGAGCCTCGCCCGGCCTTCCGAAAGGCCTTCGGGTGGCCGGTCCTGATAGACGAAGACACCGATTTCCGCGAACTGTCTGTCTCCCAGACCGCGTTCGGCAAACACCCTGCCCAGGTCGACGGAGCCATTGACAGGGCCGGTGGTTGGCTCGGTGCGGAAGAGCTCGATCCCGTTGCCGAGATAGGGGCACACCTGAGTGATGGACAGATAGCAGCGGCCCGCTTCGGGAGTGATCCGGTACTCCAGCGTGGGCCGCTGGCGGATGCACCACTGGAAAGTGCGCACCGCGGCAACGTCATAGCCGTCGAGATCATTCGGGCGGGTGAAAACGCTCTCGGTATCCGAGACAGGCTGCACTTTGCAGAGCCGGTTCGGGTGCCATGAGCCGGCCTGCTTCGTCCCGGTGAGGGTAAGCAGCGGGCCGGCGTCATAGGCGAGCACCGTTCCGCGCAAGCCATCCGCTTCGCCCAGCCAGCGCGTGGCCCGGTTGAAAGTCATGGGCGCGCGGGGATCAAAGCCCCGCAGTTCGGCATCCCGATAGTCCTCCAGGGCACCCGGGACGATTGCTGCAGCGGTGAGGCGGATGTTGTCGAATCGGCTTGCCCCGCGATTCTGCGGGTACTCATCGGGGCCAATCATGCGCTCCTGATTGTGGTAGAAGCCCAGCCTGCACAGGCGTCCCACGAGACCTCCCAGGCGGCGCGTGAACTCGGCGACCTGTTCCCCGGTCTCGCGATCACCAACCCTCAGGTGCGCCTCCCAGTCTGACCCCACGTGAAGCTCAAGGCGGTACCACCGGCCCGGCTCCAGCGCCTTGTCTCCCCTGGCCCCGGCGCAGTGGGCGGCGTTGCCCAGTGGCTGCCCGGAAAGCCCTGCGACTGCGAGGGTCATCTCCGGCACGCCGAACCAGACGCCGGCCAGGTAAAGGTGCGGCGAATCAGTGGCGATCTGCTGATCCCATTGGAGTGTCAGCGGCAGCTTCAGCGTGCGCTCCAGCTCTGCCCACGCGTGCTTCCCGGCGCGCGGAGCAGTCATGTCGATGAGCAGTGCTCCCTGGTCGATGGCAGCGACACCGGCGCCCTCGTGGTGCAGGGTCCACGGCTCGGCGGACTCGGGCGTGTCGAAATCCGTGTTCAGTTCAGCTGCATGAAGGACGCAAAATGGGGCAAGAAGCAGGGCGAGACTGACAAGGGAATGCAAGATCGATCACGTCCTGTGATGGGCTGGGCAGGTGGTACGAAAACAAGTACAGCCCCTCCGAACGGCTTTGGCGCAAGCACCGCTTCGAGAAGCAGCCGCGCCCTCAGCTCACCCGTCCGTGCCCACCACGCCCACAACCGGACAGTTTCGGTTGATATGCTGCGGGTCATTGCGCTCAGTCAGGAAGCAGTGGAGTTCGGCACGGGCCCCCGCGCCCACTGCGAGAGTGATCGTCAGTGGAATCCGGCCGGGTAGTTCGGGCATCTCGAAGACCGTGCCCGGCCCTGAACGGTGCGGCGCGGGAACGAAACGGGTCGGTTCGTCCTTGCGGATGATCTCCTCGCCGTCCAATAGCACCCGCTGCAACTGGGGAGTGGCGCAGACGATGCGGCCGGGTTCGCGGAACCCATTGTGCAGCACGGTCCGGACGAAGTATACGCGGTTGTGGTCCATCCCCGGGTCCAGCACCAGCGCGTGACCGTCCGTGCGCACCGTGCGCCAGCCGTCACCGGGTAAGGCCGTGTCCAGCGCGTCCGCAAGATCACCTTCCACCGGGAACGGTCCGGCAATGCGCCACGAGCGCTTGCCCGCGATGGCCACCCGATCTCGCAGGTCGCAGTCTTTCCCGGTGAGCGCGACATCCACGAAGTACACGGCCTGCGGGTTGGCCCCGGCGGGCTGCTTGAGGGTGAAGGACCGCCGCAACAGCCCGAACTCGCGGTGGCTCGCGCCAGGCTCGATCGCCCAGCCGTCCGGGGTTTCCAGGGCGAGGGCGGCATCCGCCGGCAGTTTCCCCGTTGCAGTGAGGGTCAGAGTGATGCTTTCACCCGGCGCGATGGTGCAATCGCCGCCGTAGTCGGTGACAAGGCGCAGGCCCTGGTTCTCCACCACCAGCTTCCAGTCCAGGTTCTTCAGCTTTCCCTTCACCCGGCCCTGGCCAGTGAGGTGTTCGCAGGCCAGTCCGCTCAGGGCATCCGTGTCGCCGATGCGCACCGGCGAATCATACGCGTCCAGCATTCCCTCCGCGGCCTCGCAGGTCCAGTCGGTGAGTTCGTCCAGGGTCGCCGGGATCTCGCAGCCGATGGTTCCGTACATGGTCTTGATCTCATTGCCCACGGGCGCAGTCCACTTCTCGTCGAAGTACTCGGGGCCGTGAAGGAGACCCAAGATCGCCCCAAGGGTCGCGCCGGTGCAATCAGTGTCCTGGCCGCAGTTGACCGCCTTGCACATGGCGTCGCCTGCATCCTCCCCGTAGAGCCAGCCGAGAATGGTGAAGGCGATGTTCTGCGGGGCGTCGGTGAAGTTCTCGTGGCCGACGGCGTCCATGATCGCCTGGCGGCACCCGAGCCAGTCGTCGCCTCGCGCGTGGCTTTCCCGACAGGCCACGACGCCCTGGTACACGCGGCAGTCGGGAGGCAGGAACTCAAGGCCAAGGTCCAGGAGCGCATCCCGGTCGTCGATGACAAAAGCGGCGCTCTCCAGAGCCGCGAAGAAGATCTCGCCGAAAAGCCCCTGTCCGCCATGATCCACACACCCGTCCTGATAGGCGAGGGCTGCGGCGAGATCGGGGTTCCCGGGAGCTACGCAGGCCCAGATCTCGCTGCGGATCGGCGCGCCCATGCTGTCGGTGAACCAGTTGTTGTGCTGGCCGCTGACGGGTGGCTCGATGCCCAGGAACAGGTTGGCCTTGCACAGGCCGTACTCATCCCACGGGTAGGTGAGATGATCGCGCCACGCCTGTCCGAGGTCTCGTTCGGTGATCTTCGGGCCAACCTGTCGCAGTTTCGCCAACCAGACCAGCTGCAGGTCCAGGTCATCATTGGCGATGGCGCCTTCGGGCACCGGGTCGTAAAAGGTCAGGGAAAGCGGCCCCGGCTTTCCCTCGTGGGGCTGGCCCAGGGTGCCGCCCACGTTCTTGCCCAGCCAGCAGCCGAGGACCTTGCGGCGGTATGTTTGGCGACTGATCGTGTACGCAGGCATGTTCGTGCCTCTTGATATGTTTGAGTGGGTCAGCGTGCACGGGGACCGTTCCGCGGGGGCAGCGGCACGACCTCCCACCGAACAGGTGAGACAGGCACTGATGAATCTGCAGAATCGGAGGTCGGGAGGAAGGTCACAGCGTCCGTCGCGGCGAAACACACCGCCGCCAAAGTAACCAACGGAGACGCTTCATGTCCGCCAACCCCGATCACAGTGTTCGTGATTCGCGCCTGCCGTCGGGGCGCGCGTTGCTTCTCGGTCTGATCTTCGTGGTTCTCACGGGCCTCGCGGTCCAGCAGATCGCGCTTGTGTACAATGCGGGCGAGATCGAAAGCAGTGTGCCGCCCGTGCCCGCGGTGATGGTCCTGCTGCTGCTGGCGGGGCTGAACCCGCTGCTGGGGCGCATCCATCACCGTCTCAGACTGGGCCGAGGCGAGATGCTCACGATCTACGCCATGTTGGTCCTGGCCGTTGCCATGAGCGGCCGGCGGATGGTCCGGATTCTCCTGGGCTTCCTGGCCTGCCCGCGTTACTACGAGAACCTGGAGGACGTGGCCGGGGCGATGCAGGAGTGGTACGCGCCGTCGGACCCTGAAGTGATTCGCCTGTTCTTCGAGTCATCGCGGGACGGCATCGTCCCGTGGAGCGCCTGGACCGGGCCCCTGACCGCCTGGACCCTGTTTCTTGTGGTCTCCTGGATCGGCATCTTCTGCCTGCTGGACCTGTTCCGCACCCGCTGGGCCGACCAGGAGCACCTGAGGTTCCCGCTCCTGTACCTGCCCCTGGAGCTGTCCGTGGACAGTGGCGAGGCGCGGCGGACATTCCTGCGCAGCGCGCTCATGTGGATCGGGTTCGCCATCGGGTTCCTGTACGCCCTGCCAGTAGTGGTGAGCCCCTTCTGGCCGAACTTCCCGGACTGGAAGGTGACCTACTATCCTTTCCAGGCAATGACCGCGACTCCGTGGAACGAACTGCGGCGCATCTACATGCGGCCTCTTCCCCACCTCATCGGGTTCGGCTACCTGATGAGCACCGATAACCTGTTCACCATCTGGGTGACGTATCTCGCCCAGCAGTTCATGTGGGTGCTGTTCACGGCGTATGGTTTCCGCCGGCCGGGTTGGCACATCGGGCAGGAACACCAGCAGTCGATGGGCGCAATCATTGCCCTGGCCGTGGTTCTCATCTGGTCCAACCGCAGCGCCATCGTCGGGGCCGCGAATTCGCCCTCCTGGGGACAGCGGCTCAGGCTTATCGGCGCTTGTGCGGGACTGATCGTGTCGGTCTGGTTTACGACGAACATGGGCGCGCCGTGGTGGATGGCCGCCTCCCTGATGGTTATCCTCTACGCGGAAGCGCTGGTATACGCCCGGATTCGGTCTGAGACCGGTCTTCCAAGCTACTGGGCATTGCCCTTCCTGTTCCAGGAACGGGATATGATCGTGGACATCACCGGCGCGCGGCCTTTCACAACGCCCAAGGGGTTCGCGGGACTGGCGAACTTCAGTGTCCTCGGCTGGATGACCACGGGCCAGTTCCCCCAGACCGGCGCCTACCATGTGGAGAATGTTCGCCTAGGGCGCGAGACGGGCATCAGTCCCTCGGCAATGCTCTGGGTGAACGTGCTGGCGATTGTCGCTGGGCTTGTGATTGCCTACTGGACTCATCTGCGCACATTCCACGACATGGGCGCGCTGTCTGCAATCGGCGCTGAGGGTGACGGCTACTACGAGGTGAAGTGGGCTCGGGGCAGCTACGCCAAGGCGATCTCAATAGGCCAGTCGCGGACTGGCTTCGACCTCATCCCCAACCTGTTCCGGCTGGGTGGCGCGGGGATGGTTATCCTGCTTGCAAACCTGCGCGCGCGATACGGCGGCTTCCCCTTCACGCCGTGGGGGTACCTCATCGCTTCGACCTACGGGACCACCTACTGGACGAGCTTCATGATCACCTGGGCCGCGCAGAAGATCATCCTGCGCTACTGGGGCGCGAAGTCCCACGCCCGAGCGATACCCTTCTTCCTGGGCATCAGCTTCGGGTACATGTTCGCGACCATGGCGGCAGTCATCGTGGGGTTCGTGACCGGGAAAGCCTTCAGCTTCGCGGCCGGGAAGCGGCTGTATTTTGACGTGTAGAGTGCCGGGGGTGGACTTTCGCCCGGCCGACCTACCCGTTTTCCAGTGAGGCATGAGAGCGATGGACCTCTTCGACGCCAATGCCTATATCGGACGGTACCGCCAGATGGGCCCTGGTGCTGTCTGGTCCCGCGAAGAGTTGATCGCGGACATGAACCGTTTCGGCATCGCAGAAGCGCTGGTGTGCGACACGGCATCGCGCGAAGTCCACTGCGAGCCGGGGAACAGGCGGATCCTCGAACTCACATCAGGGCAGCCGCGCCTGCACCCGTGCTGGTCGCTGATCCCCGCGCGCACCGGGGAGATCGGCCCTCTGGAGACGCTCCTGGACCGCATGCGCGAAGCAGGCGTGCGCGCCGTGAAGCTGTTCCCGGGCCACTACACCTTCGGCCTGAACGAGTGGTGCGTGGGTGACCTGCTGGAGACGCTGGAGAAAGGCCGAATCCCCACTTTCATCGACCCGAACCGGGAGTTCATTGGCGGCTGGCCACCCGACAGCACCGACTGGGATGCCATCGTGACCCTCTGCAAGGCGCTCCCGCGTCTGCCGGTGATCGTCAGCGAATCCCGGTTCCGGTCGGCCAACCGGATGATCTACCAGGCCCTGCACGCCTGCCCAAACCTGCACATTGAGTTGTCGGGCTTCTGGGTGCATCACGGGATCGAGTTCATCTGCCGGGAGTTCGGAGCCAACCGCCTGCTGTTTGGGAGCAAGTGGCCCATACGGGATGTGGGCGGACTTGTCGCCACCGTTCGAATGGCGGACATCAGTGACAAGGAGAAGGCGCTCATCGGAGGGGACAATCTCCGGGAACTGCTGGCCGGCGCGCACAAGGGCAGGATGCGCAAGACCGCGGCACACCGCGTCAGATTGAGCGCGCCAACCGGTGACTCCCTGCGCTCCAAAGCGCTGCGGGGAGAGCCGCCAGAAGGCGACCTGATCATCGATGCTCACGCCCATCTGGGCAGGGCGGCGATCTACCACCTCGCAGATAGCACGCCGGCGCTGGTTGTGAAGGAGATGGAGCGGCTGAACGTGCAGTGCTCCATCGTCTTCGGGCTTTCCGGCGTCATTGGGGACTGGACCTGCGACAATGATCTCGTCGCGAAGGCCATGAAGGACCGCCCGGACCGGTACTACGGGCTGATCGTAGTGAACCCGAACGCCCCCGAACAGATGATGGCGGAGCTTGAGCGCTGCGAGAACAAAGGCTTCATCGGGGTCAAACTCATTGCTCAGTATCAGGGGTACCCCGAAGAGGGCCCCAACATCGACCTGGCGCTGGCGTGGGCGAACGAGCGAAAGATGATTGTGCTGAACCACGGCTGGGGTTCAGTGGGAAGGCTAAGGGACGTGGCCGAGCGGTTCAGCGACACCACGCTCATCGTCGGCCATTACTCCACCGCCTATGCGCCGGTGGTGAACAACTATCCCAACGTCTATCAGTGCACTTGCGAGCCACTGATGTATGATTCAGTGGAGACGCTGGTGAAGGTCATCGACCCGGCGAAAATCGTCTACGGTTCGGATGTGACCGACTTGCCGATCCCGCTGGGCATGGGCCCGATCCTCCACGCGCGAATCGCCGAGGACGACAAGAAGCGCATCCTGGGCCTGAATGCGCTTGGGATGCTGCGCCGCGCGGGGGTTGAACCCCTTCCCGGTGGCGACTGGCCGGAACCGGTACAGCGCGAAGGGCGTTAGCGAAGACAGTATCATCAGGCCAACGCCGGTCGCACCCGCGTCCTGCGATGACGTACGACCGAGGCATCACCGCACCCGATGACCGAGCTCATACTGCTGACCATCATCCTCACCGCGATCCTGCGCACCATCCGGAAACTCCGGCCCGGTGCGCTGCCCAGGCTTGCGAACCTTGGCCTGCGCACCCCCCTGCGCAACAGGTTCTTCGGGCCTGCGCGTGTGCTGAAGGAGGCCGGCATACAGCCCGGCTGGAGCGTGCTTGAGCTTGGCCCCGGTTGGGGGTTCCTCACCCACGAGGCGGCGCGGGAAGTGGGTCCCGACGGGCAACTCGTTGGTCTGGACATGTGCCCGCGGATGCTCGAAAAATGCCGCGTAAAGGTGCAAGATCCTTCACACGCTCTGCATTTGGTCTGTGGAAACGGGGAGGCGCTGCCCTTCAAAGAAGCGTGCTTCGATGCCGCCCTGCTGGTGAGCGTGCTCGGTGAAGTGCAGGACTGCCCGGCGATGTTCCGTGAAATGCTCCGGTGCCTGAAGCCCGGAGCGGCCGTGCTCGTGAATGAGTTGGTGCTGGACCCTGACTACGTGTTCCCGTGGACCGTCCGAAGGCTGGGGGCAGGAGCCGGTTTTGAGGTCGGCGAGACGACAGGGAACCTTCTGAGTCATACGACGCGCCTGGTCAAGCCCCAGGTTGAGCTTGGCATTCCCGCCGCGTACGCGGACGAGCTTGCGCAGGCGGCCGCGCCGACCGGGGAAGCGCGGCTGTAGGCCCTGCCAGACCAGGGACGGATCGACACAACCACATCGCGAGACATATTCCGCTGGAGGTGCAGTGCAATGACGGTACGCTGGGGAGTTATCGGTGCAGGGGGCATTGCCGACCGCAGGACCATTCCCGAGGGAATCATCCCGGCAGCGGGAGCCGAGCTCGTGGCGGTGCAGGATGTAGACGAGGCCCGTGCAAAGGGCGTTGGCGAGAAGTACGGGCTGGACAAGGTTTTCACGTCCGAGATCGACCTGCTGGAACTGGACGACATCGATGCGGTGTACATCGCGACCCCCACCAACGTACATGCGGCCCAAGTGAAGGCGGCGGCAACGCGGGGCAAGCATGTGCTGTGCGAGAAGCCACTAGGCATGACGATCCAGGAAGTCGAAGAGGAAATCCAGGTCTGCAAGGACGCCGGCGTCAAGCTCGGGACCAACTTCATGATGCGGTTCCACTCCTGCCATACGCGGCTGCGGGACATGATCCAGGCACGCGAACTGGGCAGGCTAGTCTTCGGGCGCGCGGAACTGACTTGCTGGTACCCGCCGATTCCGGGCGCTTTCCGGCAGGACCCCGCCCTGGGCGGCGGCGGCTCGCTCATCGACATGGGCAACCACTGCATCGACCTGCTGGAGTTCTTCTTCGGGAAGGTCGCCGAGGTCAGTTGCTTCACGGGCAATCTGGTGCAGGACTACAAGAGCGAGGACACCGGGGTGGCCATGCTGCGGTTCGAAAGCGGCGCGGTGGGCTTCGTGGACAACCTCTTCAACGTGCCCGATGCTGCGGCCCGCAATGCCCTGGAAGTCTACGGAAGCAAGGGCAGCGTGGCGGCTTTCGGAACCATCGGGCAGGACTCATCGGGCAGCCTAATCGCGGTCCTGGAGAAGGGCGACAAGGGGTACGACGCCGGGCAGGTGCGGGATGTGGCGACGCCCCAGGAGACCATCACCCCCGATGTGGTGAATATGTACCAGGCGCACATCGAGGCTTTCTGCCAGGCCATCGCGAACGACACGGAGCCGCCGATCACCGGGGAGGATGGTCTTTGGAGCCACCGGGTCATCGATGCGTGCTATGAATCGGCGCGGACCGGGAAGACCGTGAAGCCGTAAGTGCGGGTCGCAGTCCTGTCGCAGCCCCCGGGACGTTGACTCCCCCGTGGAGCGCGGGTAGAATAGCCCGAAATCCCCAGGGGGCTGTTGGCTTGTCGGTGACCGGCGTCATATTCGATATCAAGAAATTCGCGATCCATGATGGACCGGGCATTCGTACCACCGTGTTCCTGAAGGGCTGCCCACTGCGCTGCCTGTGGTGCCACAATCCCGAATCCCAGGATCCGCGACCCGTTCTGGCCCAGTTCCCGCGCAACTGCATCGGGTGTCTCAAGTGCATCGAGGTGTGCCCGCAGCAAGGGATCACCCGGGGCGAAGATCAGGTCATTATCGACCGCGCGGCCTGCGTCAGTTGCGGGACCTGCACCCGCACCTGCTACGCCGAGGCGCTGGTCCTGCACGGGCGCACAGTGACGGTTGAGGAAGTGCTGGCGGAAGTCCAGAAGGACCGGCCCTTCTACGAGAACTCTGGGGGCGGTATGACCCTGTCGGGTGGCGAGCCCCTCTGCCAGATCGACTTCGCTGAAGAACTCCTGCGGCAGGCGAAGGAAGCCGGGCTGCACAATGTGGTGGATACCTGCGGCTACGTGCCATGGTCCCATCTGGAGCGCGCGCTTCCGTACACGGACCTGTTTCTGTACGATCTCAAGTCGACCGACCCGGCGGAACACCTGCGCGCAACGGGTGTAGACTGCGACCTGATCATCCAGAACCTGCGGAAGCTGTCGGCGGCAGGGGCGGCGATCCAGATCCGTGTGCCGGTGGTTCCCGGACACAATGCGTCCGTGGCGGCGATGGAGGGCATCGGCGCGCTGGTCGGCAGCCTGTCTCCGGCGCCAGACGTGGAACTGCTGCGTTACCACCGGCTGGGCGAGGGTAAATACGAGAGCCTGGGGCTGGTCTGCCCGGAGCGGATCGAGCAGCCGCCCAGCGATGAACTGATGCAGGAGTTGGGGGGAACCGTGGAGAAGTACGGGGTGAAGTGCAAAGTCGGAGGCTGATCGAATTGAGCAGCCGTAACCAACAACCAACGGTGGCCGCTATCCAGCGGGCGCCGTTCTTTGTGCGAACGGAGGCCGAACGCCCATGCGAGCAACACTGACCGCAGCCGTGCTCATGTGCATCGCCGTATCCGCAATGGCCCAGATCGCCAACATCGACGAGCGCCTTGTCAACATCTCCTTCCTTGCCCCACCCGTGGAGATCAAGAACCTGCATGCCGGTCCGGTCGCGCCCAACTGGGCGTCGGATGCCCACAAGGCCGAAGTTCCTGACCCCACCGTGCTGCCAATTTACCTGCAGGTCGACAACATCAGCCCGAAGACGGTGTACGCTTACGAGATCCAGGTGGTCTGCTACGATCCCTTCGGGCAGTACATCGATACGCTGAAGGCGTGTTCAGTCACCGCACTGGCGCCCCAGCGCACTGACTACGGCCGCTGGTCGATACCCCTGAGGTATCCGGATGCAGTGTGGACCACGGTCATGTACCCCTCAGCGGTGCGATTCTCCGACGGCACCACCTGGTATGCCGATCCCGTCGCCGTGTCCGCGTATTTTCCCAGCGCGGCGCCGGTAAAGTTCCACAGCTGGCACATCGTTCCGGACCCGCGCGAGGTTCTGCCCATCAAGATGAAGGACGTTGCGCCGCCGCTGGCGCCACAGTAGTGCCCTTTCGCCCACATCCAGTCTGCCAGGACAACTAAATGCCCAAGCGCGCAGATATCCACAAGATCCTCATCATCGGCTCCGGCCCCATCGTGATCGGTCAGGCCTGCGAGTTTGACTACTCGGGCACCCAGGCCTGCAAGGCGCTGCGGGAAGAGGGGTATGAGATCATCCTCATCAACTCCAATCCCGCGACAATCATGACCGACCCGGAGACCGCTGATCGCACCTACATCGAGCCGATCAACCCGGAGACGATCGCGAAGAGCATCGCCCGGGAGCGGCCGGACGCATTGCTGCCTACTCTCGGCGGCCAGAAAGGGCTCAATGCGGCCCTGCAGCTTTCCGAGAGCGGCGTCCTGTCCCGGCACAATGTGGAGCTGATCGGCGCGAGCCGGAAGGCCATCAAGAAGGCGGAGGACCGGGAGCTTTTCAAGGACGCCATGCTCGCGGCGGGCCTCGACCTGCCGCTGAGTGACTTCGCCCACAGCGTACGCGATGCCCGGAACATCGCCGAGAAGATCGGCTTCCCGCTGATCATCCGGCCCTCGAGCACTCTCGGTGGTACTGGCGGCGGCATCGCCTACACCATGGAGGAGCTTGAGGTCGCGGTCGCCAAGGGCATCGACGCCAGCCCGATGAACGAGGTGCTGGTGGAGCAGTCCGTCATTGGCTGGAAAGAGTACGAACTCGAAGTGATGCGGGACTCGAAGGACAACGTTGTGATTGTCTGCTCCATCGAGAACTTCGACCCGATGGGGGTTCATACCGGTGACTCGATCACTGTCGCGCCGGCTCAGACACTGACTGACCACGAGTACCAGCACATGCGCGACCTGGCGATCCGGGTCATGCGCGAGATCGGTGTGGACACCGGCGGCAGCAATATCCAGTTCGCGGTCAACCCGGCCGACGGCCGCATGGTCATTATCGAGATGAACCCGCGCGTCAGCCGGTCTTCGGCGCTGGCATCCAAGGCCACCGGGTTCCCCATCGCGAAAATCGCGGCGAAACTGGCGGTCGGGTACACGCTGGACGAGATACCCAATGACATCACCCGTGAGACTCCGGCGTGCTTTGAGCCCACGATCGACTATGTTGTCACCAAGATTCCGAGGTTCGCCTTCGAGAAGTTCCCGGGCGCCGATCCCACGCTGATGACCCAGATGAAGTCAGTCGGCGAGGCCATGGCGATCGGGCGGACATTCAAGGAATCGCTGCAGAAGGCGATCCGCGCCCTGGAGATCGGGCGATTCGGTCTCGGCGCCGACGGTAAGGGCAGCCACTACGATGAGATGCCCCTGGAGGAGCTTGAGGCCAAGCTGCGCATCCCCCACCCCGACCGCCTGTTTCAGTTGCGCAGCGCCATGCGCCTGGGCATGAGTGCCGATGACCTGTACAGTGTGACCGGGATCGACCCGTGGTTCCTGCGCCACCTGAAGCAGCTTGTGGAGATGCAGGACGAACTCGCGAGCCTGCGGGATGCCTGCGCGACAGCGGCGGAGTTCCCCCCCATCGAACCCGCAGCCATGAGGCGGCTGAAGCAGGCAGGGTTCTCGGACCGGCAGATCGCGGTGCTCACCCAGACTTCGGAGGACAGCGTCCGCGCCAGCCGCAAGGAAATGGGCATCGAACC
>JAGPGE010000750.1 GCA_018056145.1 Armatimonadota bacterium | reverse complement strand
GAGCCGAAACCGATCTATCAAGGGCCTGCCCACTGTCCGGACTTTGGGGGGCAGATCACTTGCTTGGGGATCCGTCCCATCAGAATGCAGTCAATGGCGTGCTGGACCATCTTGCCCAAACGGCGTGGGACGGAGTCATGGGGGCCATCAAGACGTACACCGAGACAGAACTCGCTGATGAGCTCTGCTTCCCCACAGATGTGCCTGGGGTGTACGCTCTCTCCCGCGCAAGCACCTATCGCGGGGCCACCGAACAGCCGCGGGTTGCCTTTGCCCCGACACGCAGTGAGACCGGCGTTGACGATCACAGAACCGAACGCCTCGAGCAAGCGCTGCTCTCGAGGATAGCGGCGCCCGGGTGCGTCGCGGTCATACCGTCAAGCTGCACGGAGTTCGGTCGCAAGAGCCTTCGACTGGCTGAGTGGCCAGCCGTCTCTGGCTACCTCGAGCTCTGTACTCGAGCGCGGGCCGCGCACCTTGTGTCACTAAGGGTCACCAAGTGCCGTGCCTGGACGAAGAACAACGTCTTCTGCAGCAAAGTGTACGCCGTTGCTGAGGCCGAGATCGAGGTCTATAGACCGGGCTGCACAGAACCGGTGCTATCGAAGATGGAAAAACAGGCCATGGAGGCCAAACGCTGGTTCGAGCCCAACGAAGACAAGTGCCTGGCGATGCTAAACCTGTGCACTAAACGCCTGGCGGAGAAGATCTCAGCGGATGTGCTAGATGCGATCGGTTGTGGACCCGAGGCGGAAGCTCAAGCAGCTGAAAAAGGTGGCCGGGCTGCGCAGCCGAAGCAAGCGAAGGGCAGGTAAGGTGGCGTCTGGCTGGCCCATCCGACTCAAGCACCTCACACCCAAGACGGTCCCGATAGGCAGGCTGCCCCGCCGTTGTGCGCGGGGCAGCCTGTTCAATACGCCGCCCATCTCCGCCTCGACACCACCTATCGCGTTGCTGCAGCCGCCAACAGGTGCTCCCAAGCATTCAGGTACGGCGTCAGCTCGGCCCCGAACCCCATCACGTATGAGCCACCGTCAACGGTGGCCAGCTGCCTGAAGTCTGCCCCGGGGATTACCCAAGCGGACCTCATGTCCGGCCAGAGCAGGACGTACACAGACGTGCGATCCTCCGTCGGCGTCACCCAGACCATGTCCATGCCCTTGCGCGTCCCATTGATGAACTGCGCGAGAACTGGATACGGCACGCTGGCGCCGCTGGTATATAGGGATGCGAACAGGGCGTCGGCGGGAGGTCCCTGCGGCTGAGGCGAAGGCGTTGGCCTTGTCGCGCGCGGCTTCTCACCGGCCTCCTTCTCGGCTGCGGCGGGTGCTGGCGCCTGCGCTACTGGGGCCGCATCATCCCTCGGTGCTTCACTGAGGGTGATCTGCATCGGCTCGGGCACATCAGGCAGGCCCTGAATGACGATCTGTGGCTCCTCAATCTCACCTGCTGCTCCGTTCGAAGGCGTTTCCTGCCGCGCTGCGGGGGGGTGTGGTGGTCCCGCGGGGGGCGAGGTCAGAGCATTCGGCTGGTAACGTCCCCCGAGCGTTGTTCGATGGATAGCCGAACTGAAGTCATCGGAGACATCGGCCCGGTCGCCGAAGTGGCACGCCATCGCAAACTGAATGACGTCAGTGCCCTTGTCGCCATGCCACGGGTTCGTGAACATTACCACCTGCATGAAGGTCTTCTTGTCCCCGCCCTTGCCACCCGCAAGCGCCGAGATCACTTGTCCTGTCCCATCCCCCTCCATCTCGAACTTGACCGCCGGTCTGCTGGCGACAAAGAAAGAGTCGTACTGCTTGTTGGTTATCTTGGCGGCGTCCAGGTAACCGGCAAAAGACTTCCTCAGATCACCCAATGAGACGACTGCGTCTTGACGCATCCCGACAACGTAGATAAGGGCTTTGCCGTACTTGAAGCTCTTTTCCCACACCGAAAGGAGTTCGCCGCCAAAGCGGTGTGGTGGCTTCTCGCCCGAGTATCTCGACCAGCCTTTGGGTGCAGTGAGAGAGAGCTTGAAGTCGCCGGAGGTGAGGCAGAAGCCAGGTGCTACGATGGTGCCCAATAGCAGCGCACCTGCCAGAGCACAGCGCCAGCCATTACGAGGCATCGACACTTGGACCACTCCCATTCATCTAGAGAAACACGCGCCCCGAGGGGAGGCGCGTGCTTCACGTGATCACGGGTTGAGCTCAGCCGGGACCGCCCGGGGAGGAACAGCACTTGGATCAGGGATCCACCCAGCGGAAGCCGTGGTGGGTGCCCGTAGCCGGCACCACTATCGGGTACTCGTAGTTGGACTTGGTGTGGAACTTGGTGACTCGGCAAGTAGCCGTGAATTCGGTCACGAAGTAGCTTGACAGGTCGTACGACTGGCTGTTCGACACGCTGCCGTTGAACCGCTCGTGGCCATCCTCGTTGACGCGCGTGGTGGTGGTAGACTTCGGATCGACGACTACCTTGAGCGACACCGGTAGCTTGCCGTCGGGCGTGTGAATGTAACAGTTCTTGGCGTTGGGGATGACGACCTTGGTGCGCATGGTCCCGGTGTTGGCGGGAGCCGGAAGTGCACCGGTCGACCGGAGGGCTGCGGGGACGATGCTCTTCATGAAGTTCGTCAGTTCGTATTCCCCACCGACGGTCAGAACCTTAACGACGTCGACTTTGAGAGCGGGGCTCCTGTCCTCGGTCACGACCTTGATCGGGTACACCTTGCACACATCAGCGGCGGCGCTCGCCGCGATTCCGATGACGGCCACGACAGCGAGGACCGTCACCGCAGGCAGAGTTCGCATGTGAACTCCCTCCCATGGAATGATATCCCAGGTGCGACTATTGTACTGTGCGCAGTCTTCCAGGATTACCCCCCCCTCGATGGGGGCCTGGTTTTACGAGGAACGTCCCGGTACAAGCTCGACACAATCTTAGCCAATGAGGGGGGTGGTGTCAAGTATAGGGCGGATCGTGGGTCTGACCGCGAGAAGTGGGTGGGTGTGTATCGGGTTGGCGGTCTTTGTTGCAGGGAGGTCACCTCCGCATCGAGAACTGACGGTTGTGAGACCAATCCAGCCCGATGCAGAGGTGACCAGTGAT
>JAGPGE010000749.1 GCA_018056145.1 Armatimonadota bacterium | reverse complement strand
ACCTGGTTGTGGTCGCATCGCCCGCGCCCGTGCATTGCCCCCACTTCATGGCCGCGCTTGACCGGGGCTGCGACATTCTCTGCGAAAAGCCTCTCGTCTGGGACGAGACCCGGCCCGTTCCCGACCTGCTGGCGGAAGCCGCCCGGATGGTTCAGGCCGCGGATGAACGCGGGATCACCTCTGCCGTGAACACCCAGTACGTCACCGCTGTGGACCCATACTTCGACCTGTGCGAGCAGGCCGGCCAACCCATGGATCGCGCCGGGTTCTCGCGCTTCTACATGCGGATGGACTCCCGGGGCGGCAAGTCCGGCGCCAGCGGGGAGAAGATCTGGATCGATCTCGCGCCTCACCCGCTCAGTGTGCTCGTCGCCTTCGCCGGGCCGGGGCGCGTGAAACCCGGCACCGAACGCTGCCAGGTGCAGGACAGCCGGGTGGATGCGAACTTCACCTACGTGCGGGATGCGGGCGGCGAAGTCGAAGCCACCATCGAGACGGTGAATGTCCCGGACGGGCCGCTTTCCCGTTGCTTCGGAATCGATGGTGTTGTGGTACAATATGAAGGCCGCAATGATGAAGCCGGGGTCTATGCGGCATACCTCAAGCTGGGCGATGCTGAGCTGAAAGCGACGGACTTCATGCAGGCCTCCATCAGCCGTTTCGTGGAGGCGGTGCGCGGGAATGCGGGTCCAGCCGCAAGTCTGAGGTCCGGGCTGACCAATCTTGAGCTTCAACTGGGCCTGCTGGAGGTATCCCGGAAGTAAGGGGTAGTCGCTCGCGCCTGACCAATCTGCACACCACACGGGGGGTCCGGTGTGGCCGAACGCGGGGGGCTCACGCTCGTCGAGATGCTGATCGTGGTCGCGATCATCGTCCTGCTCGCGGCGATTATGCTGCCGGTGTTCGAGCAGGCCACGAAGCATGCCGAAGGCGCGGTCTGCATCTCCAACATCCGTAATCTCTGCACGGCGGCGGCCGTCTATGCAGACGACTGGGATGGCCGGTGCGTGCCCGCCCGGGTGAGCGGGCCTGCGGGCACTTTCGGCACCTGCTGGGAAGTCCTCCTCATGCCGTACACGCGATCAAGCCTGCTCCTCCTGTGCCCCACCGACCCCATGCCCTCCGCGACGCGAAGCTCGGTGAGCCTCAAGCACAGTTACGGCATCAACTTCGACATCGCCATGGTAGGCGGCTACAACGGTAACTCCCTGTGCTACAACATGATCGACCGCCCGGCGGAGACCATTCTCTTCTTCGACCTGCGCGGCGGTGCGGGGTCCATGGGCGGCAGCCACCGGCTCGACGGCCTTTCGCGGGTCGAAGCCCGGCACAATGACGGCGCCAACTTCGCCTTCGTGGCCGGCAACGCGCGGTGGTTCAGGCTTGAGCAGACCGAGCGCATTGTCTCGGGTGACTGCACCATGTGGGAGCCATGGTGATCAGGACCCCGAGCGCCGCCGTCAGCAGACAGACTTGCGGGTCTTGCCTGCTCTCCCAAAGGTCCCCCCGCATTTCGCGCCGAATAGAACCTCGTTGTTGCGGATAGTTTCGCCCAGGGAGGGCTTTCCTGTGAAGAAGATCATCAATGACCCCGAAGCCTTTGTGGACGAAGTGATCGAGGGCATTCTCCTCGCGCACCCCAGCCACCTCAAGCGCTGCGCGAACACCGAACGCGGGCTCATGCGCGCCGATGGCCCGATCGAAGGCAAGGTCGCCATCGCCACCGGCGGCGGCTCCGGTCACATTCCCGTCTTCCTGGGCTATGTTGGCCCCGGCCTCCTGGACGGCGTCTCTATCGGCAATGTCTTCTCCTCGCCCTCAGTGGACGCAATGGTGGAGGTGACGAAATCCATCAACGCGGGCAAGGGCGTGCTCTACCTGTACGGCAACTACTCAGGCGACACCATGAACTTCGACATGGCCGCCGAGATGTGCGAGATGGAGGACATCGAGGTCCGCAGCGTCCGTGTGCGCGACGACGTGGTCTCCGCCCCGAAAGATGCCGCCGAGACCCGGCGCGCGGTGGCCGGGGTGTTCTTCGGCTACAAGATCGCGGGCGCCAAGGCCGACACTGGAGCGAGTCTGGACGAAGTCACCGCAGTCGCCCAGAAAGTGGTGGAAAACACCTGCAGCATGGGCGTCGCGCTCTCGCCCTGCACTATCCCCGCGGTGGGCAAGCCCACCTTTGAACTGGGCGAGAACGAGATGGAACTGGGCATGGGCATCCACGGCGAGCGGGGCATCGAGCGCGAACCCATCAAGACCGCCGACGAGATCGCCGACATCATGACCAACCGCGTCCTGGACGACCTCCCCTTCGTCTCCGGCGACCGCGTGGCGATTCTGGTCAATGGGCTGGGCGCGACTCCGCCCGAGGAACTCTATCTGCTCTTCCGCAAGGCCAGCCAGGTCATCGCGAGCCGTGGCGTATCCATCGAGCGCGTGTTCATCGGCGAGTACGCCACCAGCATGGAGATGGCCGGCGCGTCGATTTCGCTGCTCAAGCTGGACGACGAATTGCTGTCGCTGCTGGACGCTCCCGCCTACTCGCCCTTCCTGATGCAGTGGAGGCAGTCGCGATGAAGATGGTTCTGACCCGCGCTGATGCCGCGCCGCTTGCGGAGAAGATCGCTGTCGCCCTGAACGCCGCCGCCGATGAGATTACCGCCCTGGACCAGCAGATGGGCGACGGGGACCTGGGCGTCACCTGCCGCCTGGGTATGAAGGCGATTCTCGACGGCCTGCCCGCTCTCGCCGACGCCTCTCTCGACCAGATTCTGCTGAAGTCGGGCATGAGTTTCAACTCTGCCGGTGCCTCCACTTACGGCGCTCTCGTCGCCACCGCCGCCATGCGCGGGGCGAAAGTCGCGAAAGACCGTGGCCTGGACGAGTGGGACCTGGAATCCATCGCCGCCGCCACCCGCGCAGCCGCCGAGGGCATCGAACAGCGCGGCAAGGCCCAGCGTGGCGAAAAGACAATGCTGGACGCATTGTGGCCGGGGGTTGAGGCCCTCGAATCGGCTTCAGCAGCCGGGAAGCACCTCGCGGAAGCCTTCGCCGACGCGGTGGTTGCAGTGGAGGCCGGCGTTGAATCCACGAAGCCCCTCAAGGC
>JAGPGE010000748.1 GCA_018056145.1 Armatimonadota bacterium | reverse complement strand
GTTCCTTTCTCCATCGACAGCGCGCCGGTTGGAATCGCGGGAACCCTCGTCACCGCTCTGTGGCTGGCGCTCCTTGCGGGGTTGTTCGGGCGCTCCGGAACCATCGGCGCGGTGCCCTCGGGAGTCGGCCTCCTCGCCGGTCTCACCTTCTGCGCCGTCGGGGCGATTCGTCCCGACCTCGCCAACCCGTCGGGCACGCTGCTCGGAGCGGTCGTGGCCGGGGCCTGCCTGCCGATACTCCTGCTCTCCCGTTCCCTGCAGCGCGGTGGGGCCACTTCGGGCGGTTACGTGATAGGGTACCTCCTGGCCGTGGCAAGCATCCTCGGAGCGCTCAAGAACACTGCTTTTCTTGTAGCCGCGGTGCCCCTCCTCATAGTGGGAGCGCCTCTGTTTGCCGCCTTCTGCTTGGATATCGGCCAGTTGCGTCCCGGTCATGGCGCAATCACCCTCGAGCGCCGCCTGCGACACCTGCATGAGGTCCTCATCGCCCAGGGATACACGCCCGGCCAGGTGCTGCGAATCATCCTTGCGGGTACTGCGTACCTGTGCGCCGTGGCCCTGCTTTTGGTGTATCTCGTCGAGCTCCACTTCCTGCTGAAGCTCCTGCTCCTGCTGATCCTCGCGCCCGGCGGGCTCATGGTTTTCTACGTGGTCCTTCGGATGATGGGGCGTCCGGGCGTCTTTCAGGCGACGGACGAGCCCGCGCCGGTGCACATCCTCGGCGTGAAGCTTCACCCGGTCACGATGGACAAGGCGCTGGCAACCGCCGAGCGGTTCATCCGCGAAGACCGGCCGCACATGGTGGTCACCGCGGACGCTTCCGGCGTCATCCGGGCCGTTGACGATCCGCAATTCCGGGAGATTGTGAACGCGGCGGACCTTGTCACCCCGGACGGCGCGGGTGTGGTTCTCTCCGCGCGTCTGCTGAACATCCCGCTCATCGCCCGCTGCGCCGGTTGTGACATGGTCCAGGGCCTGTGCCAGGTGGCCGCGAAACTGGGCCGCTCCGTGTTCCTGCTCGGGGCCGGCCCGGGGGTCGCCGAACTCGCCGGGCAGAAACTGCAGGAGCGTGTCCCAGGCCTGGAAATCGCCGGGGTGCAGGACGGCTACTTCAAGCCCGAGGACGAGCCGGCGATCATCGCGCGCATACAGGCCGCGCGCCCGGCGGTGCTCTTCGTGGCCCTGGGCATCCCGCGCCAGGAGATCTGGATCCGCGCCCACCTCGAGGAGCTTGGCGTGCCGGTCTGCGTGGGCGTCGGCGGAAGCTTCGACGTGATCTCCGGCCTCAAACAGCGCGCGCCCGTGTGGATGCAACGGGCCGGCGTCGAATGGCTCTACCGCGTGGCGAAAGAACCCTGGCGCCTGCCCCGGCTGGCCGCACTGCCGAGGATCGTCTGGCTCACATTCCTGGAACTCCTGCGCGCACCGCGTGCCACGGAAGAGCCGTGAGGGCACTGTCGCCTTTCGCGCACTCCGACCGCGGCGCACACACCCGAATCTCAAAGGACCTCGCACCATGCACAATCCGATCCTTGTCGTCGGCTCCATCGCGCTTGATTCAGTCGAGACGCCCTTTGGCAAGCTGGACCGGGCAATCGGCGGTGCAGGCACGTACAGCTCCTTCGCCGCAAGCCTCCTGTCGCCGGTACGTCTCGTGGGCGTGATCGGCGAGGACTTCCCCCAGGATGCCCTGGACAGACTGGCCTCCCGCGGCGTGGACCTGGAGGGCGTCGAGCGCATCCCCGGCGGGCGATCCTTCCACTGGGCAGGGCGCTACGAGTACGACATGAGTTCCGCCACTACTCTCGACACTCAGCTCAACGTCTTTGCGGACTTCAACCCCGTGGTGCCCGAGAGCTACCGCGATTCCGCATATGTGTTCCTCGCCAACATCCAGCCGAGCCTGCAGCTTTCGGTGCTGGACCAGATCGACAGGCCGAAAATGGTCATGTGCGACACCATGAACTTCTGGATCGAGAGCGCGCGGGATGATCTGCTCCGGGTCCTGAGCCGCGTGGACGTCGCCCTCATGAACGACGCGGAAATTCGCCAACTCACCGGCACGCCGAACCTCGCCGCGGCTGCCTCACAGGTGCTCGAAATGGGCCCCAGCCACGTGGTCATCAAGAAGGGTGAGTACGGGGCTTCGCTGGTCTCCGCGGAAGGGCATTTCGCGTTGCCGTCGATCCCACTGCACACGGTGAAGGACCCCACGGGCGCGGGGGATTCCTTCGCGGGCGGGATGATCGGCTTCATGGCATGGCTTGGTGCGCATGACGGAGACGCCTTGCGCCAGGCGCTGGCTTGCGGCACAGTGTGCGCCTCGGCGTGCGTGGAGGATTTCTCGCTGGACGGCCTGAGCGCGCTGACGGTGGAGGACCTCTATCGCCGGTACGAGGCCCTGCGCGGGATGGTGTACTTCGAGGAACTGCCGCGGAGGTAGGGGGCCGTCTGTGGCAGGCGATGAAATGCGGGTCTGCAGGGCTTCGGCCAGTCGTCCTGACGGACGCGGAGGGCGAGCATTCCGAAGGCGCCCTGATCCACTGGAGGATCAGGCCAAAGCGACCGCCTGCGGTCGCACCACGAAGTCGTTGGCCCTCTCAGTGGAAGGCGTTTGCGTGGGGCTGGGGCTCGTACCCCGCCGTCCGGGGGGCTCTGCCGCCTGTAGCGCCCACCGGGCTGTCTTCCACCCAGTCGCACAGTCTGGGGTACTTGCTTTGCCAGCGCTCCAACCAGCCGGCAGTCGCGCCGGGCTTCCTCCAGGTCGCGCCGATCTTACAGCCAGCGCAATTCGGTCATGCGATCCTCATCGTGCTTGCGCGGCAGATGTTCCTTGGCATTGCGCAGTAAATGTGCGTAGCAGCGCTGCCATAACGCGTCGGGCAAGAGTACGAAGATCGCCTGCCCCAACCCCGGATGGTCATCGCTGATGGCCAGCTCTACGCCCCACAAGCCGGCTCCTGGGTCGGACTCGGTTCTGTGGGTATTCACCCGCCATCTTGGCTTGCTTGACTCCCTGTGAAAACGCGGGCTATAATTCCACACTACTCTGGAATACTTGTTCCAACCCTGCTCTGCTCCCAGGGAGGGGCCTTTCTACATGCTCAGCGCAAAT
>JAGPGE010000747.1 GCA_018056145.1 Armatimonadota bacterium | reverse complement strand
CGCGGGTCCCGTCGAGTACCTCGTCGGTGCATTGCGTCCCCCCGGTCAAAGCCTGTTCCGGTTCCGGATCAGGCTCTGCTCCTCAGTTCGTGCAATCCTTCGCGCACATGGCGCCCCAGCCATTGCAGGATCGGCGGGGCACAGAGGCAGTCTGCCTCGAGTTCGCGTTTCACCTCCATCGTGTCGAGCCGGAACTCGCCATCCCCCACAACGTGGCGGTAGACAAGCTCCGTGTGTTCCGATTCGCACGCCAGAGACTGGATCACCGTGGCGAGATCGCCCAGCGGCGGTCTGTCCACGTTCGAAAGCTTCATCACACATCGCACCAGCGTCCCCTTGCCGGGCGTGGACGTCAGTTCCATCACCCCACCGGCCTGCTCGCATGTGGCCTTGAGCAAAGGCAGCCCCAAACCCACGTGCCGGGTGGTGCGGGTCGTGTAGAACGGGTCGGTGACCCGTGCCAGGGTCTCCGCGTCCATCCCCCGCCCGTCATCCTGAAGTGCGATCTCGAGCCGGTCCCGCTCCGGGTCTTCGACCACCGTCAGCGCCAGGTTCCGCGCACCGGCCTCCACGCTGTTGCGCGCGATGTCCAGGATGTGCAGCGACAGTTCACGCACCGCCACCACCCCCGGGGCACAACTCCTTCTTCAGTTCCTCGCCCCAGTCGCAGGCATCGAGTTCCGCCCTGGCGAGGTCCGGGCTGACGAAGGTCATCGCGCGGCCTATGTCTTCGGGCACGTGAGCGTCCGAACTGGTCAGCAGACAGATTTCAGCCAACTGCGGCCAGCGCTCCCGCGCCTTGTCCGGCGTTGTACTCGCGGACACCTCGAAAGCAGGCACGCGCAGGCCCGGCGGCACCATGCCGAGCACGCGGAACAGGCCGTTCAGCGAACGGTCCACGTGGGCCGGGATGCTCAATCCTCGGCGGTCTGCGGTGTGACGGGCGATCTGCTCGATGGTCAGGTCCGTGGCGGTCACCAGGAGGCGATCGTCGGTCCCGATCACGTGACCCCACGCATCCAGAAGCTGCTGGTCTCCCAGCACGTCGGGGCGGTTTCGCAGGTCGGGCAGATGGTCCGCGACAAGGCGGTCCATATCCGTGGCCGCATCAAGACTGTCAAAGAGCGCAAGGATGTGTACACCCTCCGCGCTTTCAACCTCGAGCCCAACAAGCACTCGTACGTCAAAGGCCGCCGAAGCATCAAGGAACGCCTTCGCATTGCGGGCGGTGCAGTGGTCGACGATCCCCACCACCGCAATCCCCCGGCGCTCGGCGCTCAGGAGCACCTCTCCGGGCCGCATTGACTCATCGCCGCACGGAGATAGCGCCGTGTGGATATGCAGGTCTACTGCCACAAGCCCTTTCCCGGCGACCCGATCCTGCTCCTGAGTCTCGCGAGCCTCCGCCGGGCGAGCTTGGCCTGCCACTACCGCACTCCCAGCTCGTACAGCATCCCGGCAACCTCATACGCCGGCGCGTCGCACGTGAGAATCGGGATGTCCTCTTCCTCGGCACGGCCTGTGGTGTCTTCATCCGGATGGAATCCGCTGGCAATGATGATCCCCGCCAGTCCGCCCAGCACCGCAACAGCCACGATGTTCGAGTGGGTCTGAATCGTCACCCACAACTGTCCGCGCTTGCCGTTGGCCATCACAAAACTCAGCAGATCGCTGACAAGTGCGCCCTCCACCTTGCTGTCCAGCTTGTGGCCTCCCGCGCAGACTTTCAGCCCGAGTTCCTCGGCAACCTGGGCCACGGTGGGGGTACTGTGTTCACTCATCGCCCTGGTCACCTCTCCTGAATACCAGCTTCATGCGCACACCCTCCCCAGGAGGGCTCTCGATCTCCATCTCATCCGCCTGGCCCTTGATGTTAGGCAGACCCATCCCGGCGCCGAATCCCAGCGCGCGCGCCTCCTCTGTCGCCGAAGACCAGCCGGGGGTCATCGCGAGCTCAATATCATCAATGCCCGGGCCACGGTCCTTCACGCTGACCTCGACCCGGTCGGCGAACAAGTCCAGCGCAATATAGCCGGAGACGGCGTGCAGGACCACGTTCATCTCCGCCTCGTAACAGGCCACACTCACCCGCTGGATCGTCTCGCCGTCCACGCCGAACTCCGACAGAACCCGCTTAACCGACGTGGATGCGCGGCCGCCGAGAAAGTAGGCGCTGCCCAGGATCGGGAACTCATGATGGCACAGGGGCTGATCATCCATGGTTCTCGGTGCGCCTGCCCTGCCTCATTCCTGGGCTCCCGAATTCGCGCGATATGGCCGCAGACCGGCCTGCAGAAGCAGTCCGCACGCCTCGTACTTGGACAGAGGCGTGCGGTATACAGGGATGTCCTCTTCGGTCGCGGCATCGATCATGTCGCTCCCAATCTGCTTGCCCTCAACGACAACGACCGCGATCAAGTGTCTGATCGCGGCCGTTCGTATGGTCTGATCGGTTGTGAGCCCCGTGAGGAGGAGTGACCCCTGTCTGGCAAAGGCCAGGACGTCACTCATCAGGTCCGCGGCAAAGCACCCGGTTACGGGGACGTCCGGGTCGGCCGCGGGTACGATGGGGTCAGCCTGCAGTGCATGAGTAGCGTCGGCGAGCTTCAGAGGGATCGCTCCTGGCTGTGCCGCGGATCTACCACGCGCAGTGCCTCGTCAGTGAGTCAACATTCTACGGTGATTCCTGAAGGTGTCAAGCTGTTTGTGCATCTTTTCTCAATCAACGCTGAAAGTCCCCAGGAATCCTCCCTAACAGCCCGCACGACGGGAGGTCCAGGGCACGCCAGCGGCGAAGAAGCTCACTCCGCAGACCATAGAGACCTGCGCTTAATGACCCACTTCCCCCCGCGTCCGGGGACCCGCGAGGCCCACCCAATGCTTTGCAGTCACCGTATCCGCGCCGCGCTGGCCATCATTCTTGCGCTCCTCAACACCGTTCACGCCCAGGAGGCGCCAGTCGTGATCCAACCCGCCGAAAACGGCCACGAAGTATCAGCAACCACCTACCAGGTCGCTGTCACGAAGGAAGGCTACCTCTCGAAGCTCACCATCGCCGACAAGGAGTTCTTTCGCGGCCCGCAGGGAGCCTACTTCTACCAGGACGGCGTCTTGCCG
>JAGPGE010000746.1 GCA_018056145.1 Armatimonadota bacterium | reverse complement strand
TGCCGGTGGCCTTACTACAACCCTTTCGAAGTCGTGCCGTACTTCGACTCGCTGATCGCCGACGCAGGAGTGCGTCCGCTGTACCTGTCCGCCGCGGTCGCGCCGCTGATGGTGGAGGCCGGACGGCTCGGTGGGGTCATCGTCGAGTCCAAGAGTGGCCGCCATGCAGTCCGCGCGAAGGTCGTCATTGACGCCACAGGTGACGGCGACATCGCGGCCCGTGCCGGCGCGGACTTCCAGTTCGGCAGGCCATCGGACGGCGCGTGGCAGTCGATCACCCTGTTCCATCTCATCACAAACTACACGGGCGGTCACATCAAGCGCGACGAGTTCGCCCAACTCGCCCAAGATGCGGGGGAAAAGGCCGGGGTCGCGAAGCTCCTGCCCTACGACCGCGCCGATGTGCGCACACTGCCCGCCACTGAACACTCGTACTGGTCCGGGTTGTCACATGTGACCGACCTCAGCCCGCTCGACGCCGAACAGCTTTCCGACGCCATCGTCGCCCTGCGGAAGCAGGCCGACACCATCTTCCACGCTCTGCGCGATCATGTCCCGCAGTTCGCGGGCATCGAGTACGGCCACCTTTCGCCGATCCCGGGGATCCGCGAAAGCAGGCGCATCGTCTGCGACACGAACATCACGCTTGAGGATGTGCGCGCCGGAACCCGCCACAAGGACGGGCTGTTCACCGTCACCCAGGCCATCGACATCCACAAGTGCCATGAGGACGAGCCGGCGATCTACGTGGAGAAGGTGCAGCCATACCACGTGCCGTACCGCGCTCTACTGCCAACGGGTCTGGAAGGCATCATCCTCGCCGGGCGCTGCATCGGCGGCGATCACGAGGCCGAAGCGAGTTACCGGATCATCGCCGACTGCTACGCCATGGGCGAGGCCGCCGCGATTACTGCCCGTATGGCGGTCGATGCTGATTGCGGTCCACGCGGCATTCCGGTGTCTGATCTCGTCGCCGCGATGTCCGCGCGAGGGTACCAGCAGTAGCGTTTGATCTCGTCGATCCCCATCATCGGGAGACCGCCCATGCCAATTAGCGACTCTGATCGCACCCTTCTGAGGGACCTCGCCAAACGCATCGCCGAGATATCCGCACTCCCGGTGCAGGCCGAGCGCCTGTCCCAGTGGAAGAGTCTTAATTCCCTGCGCCCGGTGCGCCCCATGGTGCATATCCACCAGATCCCCTGGCACGAGATGAACGTGAATGATGAGCTGACGCCGCGCTGTGAAGACCCGGGACTGCATGGCATGGAGATCGGGATGCGCCAGCGCATCTACCAGTGGGAGCACCTGCAGGACGACCAGATCTTCGACGGCATCGTCTGGTCGGGGCTGGCGATCCGTGACACCGGCTTCGGCATCTCGGAAGACTCCGACGTCACCATCGAAAGCGGTCTCGCCAGTCGGCATTTCCATGAGCAGTTCCACACCCTCGAGGATGTCATGAAGATCCAGATCCCCGAGGTAAGCCACGACGAGGAGGCCACCGCGCGGGGATTCGAGTACCTTTCCGACCTGTTCGGCGACATCATGCCCGTGCGCAAGCGGGGCATCACCCACCTGTGGTTCGCGCCCTGGGACTTGCTCATCACCTGGTACGGCGTGGAGCGCGCCATGCTGGACATGGTGCTGAACCCGGACCTGGTGAACGCCTGCATGGAGCGCTTGGTGGACGGCTACCTGGCGCGGCTGGCCCGTTGGCAGGAGCTGAACCTGCTGTCGCTTCCAAGCGCCAATGACGGGGCGGGTTCCGGCGGGTTGAGCGCCACCGATGACCTGCCTCCACCCGACTGCGACCCCGACCATGTGCGCCCGTGTGACATCTGGGGCTGCGCGACGCCCCAGATATTCTCGGAAGTATCGCCCGAGATGCACTGGGAATTCGCCCTCCGCCACGAGATGCGCTGGCTGCAACACTGGGGACTGACCTACTACGGTTGCTGCGAGCCACTGCACACGAAGATGGACATCCTGCGGCAGATCCCCAACTTGCGGAAGGTCTCGGTTAGCCCCAAATGCGATAAGGCTTCCATGGCCCGACAACTGGGACGCGACTACGTGGCCTCGCTCAAGCCCAACCCCGCAATCCTCGCCATGAGTACCTGGGACCCGGAAGTCGCGCGGCGAGAACTGCGGGGGGAACTGGAGCAACTGCAGGGGTGCGCGGTCGAGATTGTCCTGAAGGACATCAGCACCGTCATGCGCGAGCCGAGGCGTCTGTGGGACTGGGCGCGGATCGCCCGGGAGCTTGCGGAGGAGTTTGCGAACTGACAGCCTCAGGCGCCGCACCCTCTCGTCTGCGTGCCATTCATCGGTTGCGGGGGATGTTATCTCCCGAGAGCACGTACGGACAAAGGTCACGGGTATCATCGCCGCGAAGCGACCGCCCGCTGTCGCGATGACGAGCCCCGCGGCGTTCTTCGCGCTCCGTGGGGCCCCGTGCGCTGGACGACGCGCACACCCCACGGCTGGCAGAGAGTGCATCCCACCTGCTTTCGGGGAATGCATCAGTCAAGTGGAGGGCTGGTCCAGGTTGCCCTCCACAAGTACCTTGCTCTCGGCCTTCGGGTCGCATTGCACCGCCGCGTTGCCGTGTGCGTCGATGAGGTTGCCCCGGATCACGCCGCCCACGACATCGGGACCAACGCGCAGGCCGATCCCGTCCGCTTCGATGTGGTTGTCGCCCAGCACCAGGCGCCCACCCTCGAAGGAGACTGCGGGGGCGTCGAAATCTTCCATCTTCCGCAAGATGCTGCAGCCGGTGATGACCACGTGGTCCGCGTCCCGGACCACCACCGCAGGCGCGCCGTTGGATTTCAGCTCCGCGCCGGTCACGCGCACCCGAGACTTGCCGTCAACCACGAGGCTCTCCTGGTGCTCCCAGTAGGTCCCGCCGGTGATGCTCACCGTATGCTCGCCACGGATCACGATGCCCTGCGGGCAGAAGTCCGTGGAGCACCCGGTGAGACAGCCCCAGGTTCCGCCCTCAAGCTCGCAGTCCTCGATCTCGTCCTCCAGCAGGAACCCGTAACGCATCGCGAAGGCGAAGCAGTCGGTGACGCGGATCAGGTCATTCTTGCCGAAATGGAATGCGATACCC
>JAGPGE010000745.1 GCA_018056145.1 Armatimonadota bacterium | reverse complement strand
GCGTCATCTGTGAGAGCGACGTAGACATTGCAGGTGGAGATGATGTCCAGCGTATCCGGGCGCCAGGGGAGGAAGACTGTTGAGCCGAACAGCCCGAGTTCGTGGGCAAGCGCCTGCAGGCTCTCGAGTTCAGGACCCTCGCCGATGACGGCGAACTCCACGCTGGGCACCGATGTGCTGACCAAGGCGGCGGTCTGGACGAAATCGGCGACCGGCGCGGAGTCATCCAACGGGGTCGCTGTGACCACGATGGAAGCGTCCCGGTGCAGGCCCACTGAGTAGCGTTTCTCGCCCACGTCAAACAGGCTGCTCTGTCTGCGGCGTTCTACGCCCGGCGGCACCACGAACAGCCGCGCATCCAGCGCACCCTTGCGTTTCCCCGCTGCCCGAATGATCTGCTCGCGCTCAGATTGCGTGGAGGCGATCACCGCGTGGCTGGCGTCCAGCGTCCGGCCCAGGGCATCCCTCCTGGTCCGGCGCTCCCGGAAGCCGCCAGTGTCTCTCGGATAGACGTGGGGCGTGAAGACCAGCGGTGGTGCTGCCGATGCACTGTTCAGGCCTGTGAGCGCCCGCGCTGCCGTGGCTCCGGCCGCCAAACCGTGGGCGTGAACTGCGATTGGCTCCGCATTACGGATGAACCGGGCGACCGTCTGGGCCGCTGGCGCAAGGGATCTTGGCGACAACTCGGAGGGAAGGGGCAGGTTCACCCAGCGGATGCCCTGGTGGGACAACTCGTCGCGGAACTGGCGACTGAGCGGTCCGACCACGTGCGTCTCAATGCCGCGCGCTTTCAGCCCCGAAGCCAGCGCGATCACGTGTCTTCGCAGCTCATCGGAGCCCTCTTCGACCAATTGTACAATGCGCGGGCGATCCGCCATGCGCCCTCCGGAGTGGCAGAGCAACGGTCGGGCCCGCGATCACCGGCGCAGGCCGTGTTCCGGGAACATGCGGAAGTATGCACTGGTCGGCGGGGGGAGTCAAGCCGCCGGGGGGCCAATGCCGGGCGTGCCGGGCGCGGTAGCGGGCACGTCGGTCATCTCACTCCCGGCCATTGCAGCGTAATCGCAAAAGAGTGGATAGACCGCCGCGGCTGTAGTAAACTACAAAGGCAACTGAACTCGGACCGGACGGCGCGTGCCGTCGTCGGGTGAATGCCCCAGGAATGACTCAAGACCCCGGAACCAGGGACAACCAATCCGCAGATGATCCCCCGGCCTCCCGCGCCGGCATCTGGGCTCGTGTGCGTGGTTTCTTTGATGCCGCCATCCCGCCCGCAGCCGACGGAAGCGATGAGCAGGAGGATGTCACGGGTGGGTTGAGGCCCGAGGATCTCGCCCATCTGGCCGTCGAAGAACCTGAAGAGCCGCTGAAGCCCGCTGGAGAGCCCGCGCCGCCGCAGTGGCCCGCGCAGTGGAAGGCGCCAAGGGCGCCGCGAAAGGACACGCCCCCCCAGCAGCCGAAGGCTGCGGAGCCGGCCAGCGATGACCCCCCGCCGTGGCCCGAGCATTGGGGCGTCATCAAGCCACACACGCCGCGCAAGCAGCCGCCGAAGCGCCGCGAGGCCGGGGACCGCGAACCGGTCACGAACCCCTGGGCCGCGGAACAGCGAGGCGACGGCGCGCGTTCGGATGCCGAGCCGCCGCCTTGGCCTGACCAGTGGAACACCGCGCTACCTCCGGCCGCCCGCCCGAAAAAGCAGGAGGCTCCCGCACAGGCTCCCCCGTGGCGCTCAGAACCGCCTTCGCGACCGTCTAGCCGCAAGCCCCGCGTCCCCAGGCCCGCAGCCAGAGGCGAATCCGCCGGCGCCCCCGGCCAGGCCGACAACGACCCGCCTGCCTGGCCGGCGGAATGGGCCGGCCGCTTGCCTGGTTCCACTGCGCCCGTTCCGGCGCAGCCGGCTCGTCCCGCACCGAGAGCAAACCGGGCGCTGCCGGACGCCCCCCCCGAGCCCTTGGGGTGGCGCATGCTCCGGGCTGTCTGCGATCCGGTCCTGACAAGTATGGGCTTCCGCCGCCTCCGGGAATACGCGCGGGTGGACTACGTGCCGCCGGAACTGCGGCGCGTTCCTGATTACGATCCCGGCGCGGCCCGGCGCATTATGCCCCTGATTGGCCTCGGGCTGCTCATCGCCCTCCTGGCGCTGGGCGCGGTGTGGGCGTTCAGCGTTCTGAACCCCCGCCCGAGCATTGTGGACGCCGAGAGTTCACGAGCGCTTCTGCGCGATGCGGTGGCCAAGCTGAGCGCCGGCGATGTGGCCGCCGCACGGGCGCTGCGCGACCGGATGCGGGATGCCAACCCGGATTCGGTCACCCTGAGCTATTTCGAGGGATATCTTCTGGCCGCCGATGAGGGAATCCATCAGACGCTGGCGCGGAAGCTGGGCCAGCGCACAGGGAACCGTCGTCGCACCGTGCGCAATCTGGCCACGCTGGCGGGTTACTACGAGGCGGGGGGGGACATCCAGCGCGCTGCCGACCTGCTCCTGGATGTGGTGCGGCTGGACCCGGGGAATCTCGAGGCCCGGCTCCTCGCGGCAGGTGCTCTGCTTGCGGCCGGGAGGAACGAGGAGGCTATCAGGCAGGCCGATGAACTGGACCTGCAAGGAGGGTCTTCTCGGGCATCCACCGACATACGCGGCCAGGCCTACCTCGCGATGGGCTATCCGCAAGCTGCGCGCGATGAGTTCTCGGCGGTGCTCGTCTACGACGACTCGTCCATCACCGCCCGACTGGGACTGGCCGATGCCTGTATCGCCGAAGGCGACTTCGCCAGCGCCCTGACGGAACTCAAGCAGGTGGTCGCCCAGGACCCCAACAACGCCGAAGCCTACGCGCGACTGGGGGTTATTCACGAGCAGGTCGGCGATCTCGCTAAGGCCGAGCGCGTCTACAAGAAGGCCATCGCCATGGGTGAGCACCCTGGCGCCCTGAACAACCTGGCGTACCTGCTGGCCGTCAAACGCAACAAGCCGAAAGAAGCACTCCAGTATGCACTGAGAGCCCAGGAACTGGCTCCCGAGGGCGCCCCGATTCTGGACACTCTCGGCTGGATCTACCACATGCTTGGGCAGACCGAACGGGCCGTGCCTCTCATCCGCGAGGCGGTCGAACGTGACCCAA
>JAGPGE010000744.1 GCA_018056145.1 Armatimonadota bacterium | reverse complement strand
TGAAGAATGACCAGTACATCCCCAACGTGCGGAACCAGGACCCCGCCGACCTTGCGCGGATTGCAGCGGTCACCGCGTCGAGCACCGCGGAGTTCGAGTACTTCGGCAAGCGCGATGTGTCCAAGGACGTTCAGCACCCTCTGGAGACCTCGCGCGCAATGCTGTTCCCGGTGGGCCCCGAAAAGCGGCTCAATGCAGTGTACGTGCTGCTGCGCAACGCAACGGGTCAGCCGGTGAACGTAATCATGCACCTGCGGGAATCCGCGACAGCGGGGCAGTTTGATTCGAAGGACGATCTCGCCGTGGCGCGGGCGGAACTTAAGCCTGGCGAAAACTGGGTTGAGTTCCGCTTCGAACGCGACCTGGAGCAGCCTTTCGCCTGGGTGTGGCTGGAGGTCGTGCCAGGGGTGCACTGGTACCTCATGGATTCGGCGCCGCCGGGGTGCTGCAGAGCATACGGCGGCGGGCAGTCCGGCGACTGGACGGTGGTGAAGGGCCAGTACTACGCGCTCTACACCGACCCGTCAATCGCTGTGCGCACAGCATTCCGACCCGAGAACGTCATCAACGGAATCGCCCGTATCGTGGACACCGAAGCTAACATGTGGGCGTCGGCTGCTGAAGAGCCGCTGCCCCAATGGGTGCAACTCAACTGGGATCAGCCGGTGACCCTAAACACCGTGCATCTAACCTTCGACACGGATATGAACATGGCCTATCACACGGCGCCGCTGCCGCCGCAGTGTGTGCGGGACTACGAGCTTGCCTGCGAGGTCGATGGCGATTGGCGGACAGTTGCCCGGGAGAAGGGTAACTTCCAGCGCAAGCGTGTGCACCGGTTCACCCCGGTGACCACGTCGCGAATTCGCCTGACCGTGACGGCGACGAACGGGTCGGAATCGGCACGCGTATTCGAGATCCGCGCCTACAACGAGTGACCGCGCACCCGGGCGATCATGGAACCCGCTGCCACGAGGCCTGCGCCAGCACACGCCATGTCGTGCCGCCCTTGGCCTCGAAGCCCGCGTTTCCGTGCTTCGTGTATGCGCGGGCGCCGTTGAGTGCCCGGATGGGATAGGCGCGCTCGAACTCTCCGTCCGTCACCAGCAGCACCGAGCCCACGCACAGGTCTGGTAGGGCGCTGTCAAGCTCGAACCAGGACTCGCCGCGGCTGCTCCCGGCTGACAGAACCTGTCCGGAATGACCGGGCGCGTCGCAGGCGATCTCTGCTTCTCCGACCCGCATGCTGCTGCCGCCGATAAGGGCCGCCGCACTTACCGAGTCGCCCTCGCCAAGCACCGCGGTGATGGCGCCGTCGGTCTCCAGCGCCCCAAGCGCGGTCGCAATGCTGATCCGCGCCGGGTCGGGCATTGAGACCACGATGTCTTCGCCCCGCTCCGTGAGTACGCGCACTGCGACGGCGCCTTCCGGTGCGTTGGCGGGCAGGGGCATGACCTCGACGCCGCGCACGATCGCGTCCCCGTCAGGCGCGCCCTCGAACACACTCACGAAGGCGTTCAGTTTCGCCCCGTTCGCTTCGCGAACCACATACGGGAGGGTTGCGCCGCGGTCCGTGTTGCGGTGGTCGCGCTGGCCCCAGCCGTCAGCGAGAGTCACCTGTTCGCCCGGCGCTGCGGGCATGTGGGCGGTGAAGCCGTAGTCGCCCGGAAGCACCCAGGACGCGCGCCAGGGCGCGTCAGGGCTGCCGTAGCGCCGGTTCTCCAGCTGGATCGCGGCGCTCTGGAGCGTGAATTCCCCCGCGTACTTCGACCACTGGTCGGTTGTTGGGATGCGGTCCGATCCGGGATAGGTCCGGTCTCCGGGATCGCCCGGGTTGTCCGGCCACGTCACCGGGCCGACGCTGACCTGCGGCGCATTGCCGCGGACCTGGAAGCGCACGCGGTAAGTGCCGCCGCGCTGGCCCAGCAGCGCATTGGGGCCGACGTAGCCGTTTGAGTCGCCAATGAGCAGCGCCACGTTGACCCTGCCGTTCTGGTGGGGTCTTGTTGCCTGGAAGCGCAGGTATCTGCCGCCTTCTTCGTCTGCAAGCTCACAGGCGTACGCGCCCTCGCCCGAGTACAGCCCGAAACCCGGCGGGGACTTGCCGATTTCGCCCTGGGTCAAGTCGCCGTTGGGGGCGAGGTTCGGCCCCTCACGGCCTTCCGGGAGCACCTGCCGGATCTCAATGTCCTTGATGCTGATCTCCGCGAGCTGCCCCAGGTGCAAGCGAACCGCGAATCGAATCGGCGCTTCCTGTTCCGGGTCAGGCGCAGGCCCGAGGCCATCCACCGACCAGGTGTTGTTCGGGCCGTGGAACACATACTGGTTGCGCTTGCCCCCGCGCACCCGGAAGATATCAACCAGGTACGAGCGGCCCTGGCCGTGGTCGATCTGCACCACGTCCCTGCGGTACACGTCCGCCGCCGGATACGCGTTGGACGAGGCCGCCATCGCCTTCAGGAACGGGAGTTGTGCGAAGACGTGGAAGCTCCCCCGGCGGTCCCTGGTCTGCTGGTCAGCGGAATCCACCAGCACCGTGTTGTGCGACAGTGTGCGCCGGGTCTGGTAGGAGTCCGGATGATCCCACAGGTACCCGAGGTCGGAGAGAAGTTCCCGCCCGTCCTTCCAGTAGTACAGGTCGAGGCTGTCGAGGTGATGATGCCCGCCGTAGTCGCTGGCATTGAGCAACGCCACGCTGTCACGCCCATGCTCGCCGGTCCGCAGGTATCCCTGGGCCAAGAACGGGAAAACGACGTCGGGAAGCGCGAACGCAGGCAACGTCTCTGTCGTCGCGTCCGGGTCGCGGTAGAAAATGGCCCGAGCTTCGGCCTTCGGAGCTTCCTGTCCTCCAGAGTACTCCCGCACCAGCGCTTTGTGTTGCGGGGTGGGAAAGCCAAGAGCAATCAGTTCCGCAAAATCCGCGCCGATGGATGTGGTTCGATACGAATCCGCGCTTGGCGGGTGGTTGAGGTCGCCCTGAAGCGTCCAGATGAGGCCCTGCCAGCAGTCACCGTAGCGCGTATCGCGGAAAGCGTCAAAGCTCTCAAGCCGCGTGCCGTCTGGCCCCGTGAAACCCTCGGGGTCGGAGTAGTTGCGGAACATCAGGGCGGAATCCCGAAT
>JAGPGE010000743.1 GCA_018056145.1 Armatimonadota bacterium | reverse complement strand
GTCGTCGTCGTGGAAGCTTCCGAGCACGGACGACGTGGTCATCAGGGAGTTCTGTTTCTCCACACCGCGCATCATCATACACAGGTGCTTGGCCTCGATGATCACGCCAACGCCCTCGGCGTCGATACTGTCCATGATGGCCCGGGCGATCTGTTCGGTGAGGCGCTCCTGGATCTGCAATCGCCGGGCGTACATGTCCACCATGCGGGCGATCTTGCTCAGGCCGAAGACCTTGCCGTCGGAAATGTAACCCACGTGGCAGCGCCCGTAGAAGGGAAGCATGTGATGCTCACACATGCTGTAGAGCTCGATGTCCCGCACGATGATCATGTTGTTGGTGTCCTGGGTGAACACCGCCTGGTTGATCACTTCCTCCAGGTCCATGTGGTAGCCAGAGGTCAGGAACTCGTAGGCCCGCGCTACCCGGTCGGGCGTCTTCAGCAGGCCCTCGCGGTCCGGATCCTCCCCCAGTTCCATCAGCAGCTCTCTGATCAGTTCCCTAACTCTCGCGTGGTTCATTCCCCACTCTCCTCCGGAGTAGACTTGTGAACTCTCCCAGGGGCACCATTTCCCCCCGGTCCAGCCCTTCTGCGATCTGGGCCAGCGTCTCACTGCCGCCGGGCAACACCATTTCCGGCGCGAGTTCCGCAAGGGGGACTGCGAGGAGCGCGCGCGCCGCGATGTCCGGATCGGGGATGTACAGGTCCGGTTCAGACACCACGAGGTTACCGTAGAGCGCGATGTCCAGATCGATGGTGCGCGGAGCATACCTGTCCGCCGTGCGCACCCGCCCCAGTTCACTCTCAATGCCCCTAAGCAGGTCGAACTTCAGCGAACGCGGGTCCAGGTCAGTTTCGATCAGGAACACCCCATTGTAGAAGGGGTTCTGATCCGGTCGTCCGATGGGCGCCGTCCGGTAGACCGTGGACACTTCGGCCACGCGCACCGTCGTCGCGAGCAGGTCGAGGGCGCGGGGCACGTTGATCTCCGGCGCTATGTTCGAACCGAAGGTGACGAAGACGCTGGCCACGGTGCTTACTCGCGCCTCCGGGTGATGCGGATGCCGACCGTTCGCGCAAACCGCAGCGCGGAAGGTTTGTGGACGGTCACCTGCGCCTCGATCACCCCGGGGTTCTCCAAGCAGATGTCGGCGATTGCTTCAGCCAGCGCCTCGACCAGGAAGAACTCGGACTGCTCGACCATGGCGAAGACCCGCTTCTTGATGCCGCGATAGTCCACGGCATCCGCAAAGTCGTCGCTACGCCCCGCCTTACGCGAGTCGTGCCCGAGCACGATGTCGATGACCACATCCTGCTTCTCCCGGCGCTCATCCTCATTGATGCCGACAATGCACCGCGCAAGCAGATCTTCAATCAGGATGTAGTCCATCTCAGGCTCCTTTGAGGTGGGCGCCGCCGTCCACGAACACCGTCTGTCCGGTGATGAAGTGGCTGTCGATGAGGAAGAGCATCGCCCGGACGATGTCTTCGTGCCCGCCGTGCCGCTTGAGCGGGACCGTGTCGGCAAGGCGCTTCAGGTACGCCTCATCCTGTCCCGGCGGCGGGAGAATCAGGCCCGGCGCAATCGCGTTCACCGTGACCTTCGGTGCATACTCCAGCGCGGTCATCCGCGTGAGCACCGACAGCATGTGCTTGCTGAGTATGTACGGGACGTGGGCGAAATCGTAACCTTCGACGCGGGTGTCCAGCAGGTTGATGATCCTGCCCTCCACTCCCTGAGCGGCGAGGGCGCGGCTGAGCACGAACGGCGCCCAGGAATTGATCGCACAGTTGCGGGTCAAGTCGTCGAAGGTCGCGTCCTGCAGGCCGGCCCGTTCAAAGACCGAGGCACTGTTGATCAGGACATTGACAGGGCCCGCGACTTCACGAGCACTGCGCATCAACGTTTCAGCGTCCAGCGGAGTGGACAGATCGGCGCGAACGGCCCACGCGCCGACCTCCAGTTCCCCACGCAATCTCCGGCAGAGTCTCTCGGCATCCTCCGCCGACGCGTGGTAATGAACCACCACGTTGCAGCCACGTTCGGCCAGGGCCACCGCACAGTACATCCCGAGACGCTTTGCCGCACCGGTGACAAGCGCCGTTGCACCCTTGAGTTCGAAACCGGTCATCGCGTGCTACTCCGGAGCCGCATGGCTACTGGCGGGATCAGGGGCCCGCGTGTCGGTCGATGCGTGCGGCCAATATGAAGTCATTGCGGGAGAGCCCGCCGATCTTGTGGGTGGACAGCGAGAGCTCCACCTTGTTATACGAGATGCTGATGTCCGGGTGGTGGTCCGCCGCTTCGGCCTCGTCCGCCACATTGTTGACGAAGGCCATGGCCGCCGCAAAGTCACTGAACTCGAGCTTGCGGGTGATCTTGTCTCCTTCGATGGTCCATTCGGGAAGGTACTGGGACAGCTTGCGCGCCTCGTCTTCACCCAACGGTGAGTCCCCACGGGCGATCTCTTCGATTGGCATATCCGCGAGATTCATCATTTCACCTCCACCGATGCCGGGCAAGGCAGGCGTCTGGAAACGACTGCGACATCAATGTATTCGGCTCACGCCATCATCAGACCTTCCCCGATGAGTCGTGCGGAATACCGGGCGTAGCATAAGCGGCGCGTTGATGCAGGACCGTGGCATGGCGGAGGGGAACCTGACGGCAGTTGACAAGCGGCGGCCGCCCCGGTCTCGCGCGGCAGCGTCCGAACCTCTCTGTGGAGTGGTCACTTATCAGATGATGCTCCTAGCGCTGGCTGCCGCATGCTGTATCGCGCTTACGTGCGCCTGCGCCGATGACGTACCCGCCGCGAGTGTTCCCGAGTGGGTTAGGGCGCTTTTCTCGCCGACTGACGCCCGCACTGCGCTCAGGCTCCTGCAGGCTGAAGAGATTGAAGGCGGCGTTGAAGCGATCTGCGAATACCAGTACCCCAACATCGCCGGCAATCCCGCGAAGGGCAAGGCCAAGCTCTTCCTGCCGACAACGCTCGCCACAGACAATGATGCCCGGGTACCCCTGATGCATTTCGCCGGCTATGAGCTGGACCGTCCCGGCGCGGCGAGCTTTCTCGCACGGGGAATCGCAGCCAGCACCCCCTGTGGGGAAGAGTTCAACC
>JAGPGE010000060.1 GCA_018056145.1 Armatimonadota bacterium | reverse complement strand
GGCGGAGCCATCCAGTTCGCGTACGCTTCCGGCGACTTCGTGGAGCTGGTCGCGAACAAGCCGGCCAACACGCCCACGTCGACTTTCTCACTTCAGTATGAGAAGCAGTGGGATGCAGAGGGCAATAAGCTTACCCTCCAGTTCAACAAGACGGATGTCACAGACGGCCTGCCTGATGTCAAGGATAACTACGAGGGCCGCCTGAAGTTCGACTACAAGTTCTGAACCAAAGTCCCGCGCTCCAGACGGCAGCGGGCTGTACCCACGACAGCAGTCTGGAAGAGCCGACCGTACGACACGGTCGGCTCTTCCACATCCGGGGCAGGTCACGGCGGAACCATCGCCGAAAGAGCCGGAAAGACCCCGGAATGGAGGCAACCGCACGTCGATGCCTGACCACACACCATGTCCGTTTCGCTACATCCACAAGGGGCGCACATTCTGCGCCATAGCCATCCGCGACCGTCGTTACACAACCGCCGAGGTTGTACCCAGCGCGTGCAGCAACTGCAGAGCAAGGGCCATCGTGGATGAGGTCAGGTGCGCTCATCTGAACCTTGGCGTTGAGGTAGATCAGTACGGGGGCGCGCATGAAGTAAACGTCTATTACGCGAGTTGCGAGAAACTCGTGGAGAGGCTCTCCGACTTCGGGCGGTGCGGCCAGGAGCGCTGCCCCCACTGGGAGCCGATGGAGGCGGAGCGCGTCGCCGCGCTGCGCCAGGAGGCACTGGCAGACCAGAAAGCGAAGGAGTCGGCGAATCGGGACTGATACCCCCGCGTGCGGCTGGCCCGGTGAGAGACAGTCAGCCCAGATAGGACGGCGAGCAACTCATGGCACGTGAGATCGTGATCTTCCCTGAGCCGCGCTCACAGGAATGGTTCGGCGATACAGTCGCACTGGCGTCAGGACGGGCCGCACTAACCGTGTCCGTGGACGACGACGCTGGAGCGCTGATCGGGTCTGCGACCCTCGAATTGGAGCGCGCTGCCACGAGACTGGGCGGCAGCATCGTGCGCGAAGTGGAGGGCCGGATTCGGATCGAGATTTGCGAGGGCGCGACGGAGTTCGCGCCTCAGAACCCCGAGCAGGCCTACGAGTTGCGTATCGATGAAGGAGGGGCGACGATCCGGGCCGCAGCGCCGCTTGGGGCATACTACGGCGCCGTGACCCTCTGCGGCCTGATGTGCAGGGATGGCGATGCCGTCATCGCGCCGGCAGGCGTGATCCGCGACTGGCCGGACCTGGCCTGGCGCGGGCTGTTCGCAGAGTCCCGGTGGGGCCAGGACCTGATGACCCTGGAGGACTGGAAGGACGCTATCGACACGCTGTCGCGGATGAAGCTCAACGTGCTGACCGTCGGCATCTACAACTGCTGGCCCATCCAGTACGAGGGCGAGGTCTCCGAGTTCCTGTTCGTGCCCCTGAAGGGCTTCCCGGAGCTGAACCGGCCTCAGACGATCGAGTACTACTCACGCAAGGCCGGGGAGTGGAAGACGCTCAAGTACCTGCCGAGAATGGTGGAGGACGACTTCTTCGGCGAGGTGGTCGCCTACGGCCAGACGCGCGGTGTCATGGTGCGCCCGCATTTCAACACCCCGGGGCACAACACCCTCATACCACGGATGATCCCGGACGTCTCCGCGCTGGATGAGAATGGCGAACCAACAGGATACGGCTTCTGCCTGTCCAACGAGCGGACGTACGAGGTGATGTTCCAGATCATCGACGAGATCTGCGACCGGTACCTGCTGCCCAACGGCGTGCGATCGTACCATATTGCGGCGGATGAGGTGTACCCGCTGGTGGGCATGCACCCGGACCGCCCATACCGGCGCATCGACCCCTGGTGCAAGTGCGAGACCTGCCGCCAGAAGCCGGACTCCGAGTGGTACGTGGACTACATCGTGCGCATCGCTGCCCACCTCAAGGAGAAGGGCATCGAGCACATCAGCATGTGGCATGACCAACTGGTTCGCGGCGGAGTCATGAACCAGAGTCTGGCCACGAAATTCGAGCAGGCCGGTCTCACGCGAAACATCATCCTGCACTGGTGGAAGTATTCAGACTTCTTCGAGACCACCATGCCCGAACTGGGCTTCCGGCGCTGGGTGACGCCGATGAGCGGCTACTTCTACCAGATGCCTTACCGTGGCCACATTGACAACATTTTCCTGGCCGAGAGGCTTGGAGTGGCCGAGGGGGCTGAGGGGACGGAGAGCTACGGGGTCTTCGACAATGCATTTCACCGTCACTTCTGCGCGATGAGCGAATGGAGCTGGAACAATGCGGGAGGCGGGGAACCCGAGGAGTTCGCGATCAAGTATGCGAAGGCTCTGTTCGCGGACGACTGGCGCCAGGGACTTCGGGGGTTGCGTCACTTCAGCGGTATTGTAGACGATCCGGTCTGCACTTCGCTCGCCGGGAGTCTGTTCCGCTATGCCTACGACTACGGGCAGTCCCACGAGCAGGCCCGGGCGCGCGACAACTACCCACAGGCCCAGCTTGAGGCGATCTGGGATACGCCCCCGGGAATGTCGGCCAGCCAGTTGGGAGCGCTGCGCTCTGAGGCGCGCCGTGCGGCCAGGGAACTGAGCAAGGCGCGCTGGCTGGACGAGCGCCTCAAGCAGATATACCTGGTTGAGTGCGAGCGAATTGCAGTCATGGCCGGGGCTTTCACCACCTGTATGAGCATCATCGCAGCCTACCACAAACTCAGGATGGGCGTGGCCGCGGATGAAGCTATCCGATCGGGACAGACTCTGGCCGAGAGTTCGGACCGTCTGGGAGCGGCGCTCGAGGAGATGGAGGGGCTGCTGGCGTCGATCGAGGAACACCGTGAGCACTACGTTCAACCGCACATGCTGCGCGAGCTTTCCTTCATGCGCAGGTTCATGACCACGCTCCTGGGAAGCCTGAACGTGGTCCGCGAGCAGATCATGTCCCACCGGATCACGACCTTGCCGGAGCTCGAGGTGCTGCGGGTAAAGGAGATACCGTGGGAAGGATGAGGAGCGGGAAGCCGAGTGAGAGCGGAAATTGACTTTCGCTCCGCGCCGCTCATATAATGCCAGACGTCCCCCTGACCGAAGGCGGGGAGAGATTCGTGTGCGTATCAGGCTACTGACGGAGAACCCGCCAGTCGGCTTAGCCATGTCACGGAGGTCAAGTGATGACGGAATCGTGGCGTAACAGCATGGATGTCGGGATCGTCCATTTCATGGCGTTCCCCGCAAATCAGGACGCGGATTATGTGATCCAGAGCGCAGAGTACCTCGCGCGGGACGATTTCTGGGACATTCTCGAAGTGCGTCGCAGCGAGAAGCCCGGGGTCCACGCGAAGCTCAAGGCCATCGCGCAGGAGGCCGGCATGAAGCTGGGGCTCGGCGCTCAGCCCGGGCTTCTTGGCGCAAAGCTCAGCCTCAATGACCAGGACGAGGCTGGACGCAAGGCGGCCATCGACGAGGTCAAGAAGGCAATCGACGCAGCCTACGAGATGGACTGCCGCATTTGCGCGGTGCTGACCGGCAAGGACCCGGGCAACGACGAGGCCCGGAAGGTCGAGCTTGACCTGCTCGTGGACTCGATGAAGCAGATCTGCCAGTACTCCCAGGACAAGGCCCAGGACTACGTGTGTTGGGTGTCCATCGAGACATTCGACCACGAAACCGACAAGGCGTGCCTGCTCGGGCCCACCCCGCGGGCGGCGGAAGTAATGGACCGCCTCAATGCCGAGGGCATTTCGAACACCGGGTTGACCCTTGATCTGTCGCACATCCCAATGCTGCGCGAGGACTATGCAGATGCGCTGATGGCCGCGGGGGACCATCTCATCCACGTCCACGTAGGCAATTGCATCTGCGCCGATCCCTCGCAGGAGGGCTATGGCGACTATCACCCGCGCTTCGAGTACCCGGGCGGCGAGAACGGGACCGAGGAACTGCGTCAGTTCCTGTCCGCGCTCAAGTACTCGGGGTACTTCGAGAGGGACCTGCCCACGGCGAAGCCCATCGTCACCGTGGAAGTCAAGCCGATGCCCGGCGAGACGTCTGAGACCGTGCTCGCGCAGACCAAGCGGATCTGGAAGCGTGCATGGGCTGGTCTGTGAGCGGCTAACGTGTTCGGCGCGACCCGGGGCAGCGGCGTAGAGTCGCTGCCCCGTCTGTTTTGGAGGCAAGCACAATGAAGATCACGATCGCTCCGGACTCGTTCAAGGGATGTCTCACCGCGCTGGAAGTCTGTCAGGCCATAGAGCAGGGCCTGTGGGCAGTGCTGCCCGATGTTGAGGTCGTGAGCGTCCCCATGGCTGACGGCGGGGAGGGAACGGTGCAGTCGCTGGTTGAGGCAACCAACGGGGAGTTCGTGACCCGGACTGTTGAGGGTCCCCTCGGCGAGGCTGTTGATGCGGTCTTCGGGGTGCTCGGAGATGGCGCGACCGCGGTGATCGAGATGGCCGCCGCATCGGGGCTTCCGCTCGTGCCTGCGAACATGCGGAACCCATTGCTCACGAGCACCTACGGAACCGGCCAGCTGATCCTCGCGGCGCTTGAGATGGGCTGCCGGAGCCTGATCGTGGGCATCGGTGGAAGCGCCACCACGGACTGCGGCGCGGGGATGGCCCAGGCGCTCGGGGTGAGGATGCTGGGAGCGGACGGAGCCGAGATCGACCGCGTGACTGGCGGGCGCATGGCGGAGGTGGCACGCATCGACGTGTCAAGCCTGGACCCGCGCGTATGGGAAGCTACCTTTCGGGTGGCCTGCGACGTGGATAACCCACTGTTCGGCGAACGGGGGGCAGCCCACGTATACGGGCCACAGAAGGGCGCCACTCCGGAGATGGTCAGGGCGCTGGACGACGGTCTCAGGCATTTCTCGGCACTGATGGCGCGGGACCTTGACTGTGACGTAGCCGAAGTCCCTGGAGCCGGAGCGGCCGGCGGGCTCGGCGCGGGACTCATGGCCTTCTGCGGCGCAAAGCTCGAACGTGGTGTGAAGATCGTGGTGGACGCCGTTGGTCTGCGCGAGAGAATGGCCGGATCAGGGCTTGTCATCACGGGAGAGGGCAGGATCGACTTCCAGACGGCGTTCGGGAAGACCCCGAGCGGCGTGGCGGATGTGGCGAATGACCTTGGAGTTCCCGTGGTGGCTATCGGCGGCGGGGTCGCGCTCAACGCCACCGAACTGCATTCACGGGGGTTCCACGCCCTCTTCCCCATCGTGAATGAACCGATGACGCTGGAAGAGGCCATGCAGCCTGCCCGCGCAAGGGAGTTGCTCGTCTTCACCGCGGAGCAGTTGCTGCGGACGTACCTTCTCGGGACGGGAAGGAAGTAGGGGCTCTCGCGCGGAATCGTGCGGAGCGACGGAGGGGATCACACGCAGACAGCGAACATGCGCGCAGACCGACGCGCGTGTGAGGCTGGAGGCCCGCGGACGAACGAGACCAGGCCTGACCAAGAAGCCAGCCACACCAGCAAGGCGCCGGAATGCGCCATTCAGGGAGGACGAAAGAAATGAAAGTCGGGATGCTGACCGCGCCGTTCAGTGGTGACGACCTCGACACCGTCATCAGTTTCGCCAAGTCTGCCGGTTTCGATGCCTGCGAGGTCCGCGTCGGAGCCAAACACTGCGACCTGTCCGGGAAGTTCGACGCCGGGAAGTTCAAGGCCGCATTCGACGAAGCCGGCATCGAGGTCTCCAGTCTCGCCGCGTACATCAACATCACCGCGGGCGACGAGGCCGAGCGGAAGATGCACCAGGACACGCTCAACAAGGCGCTGAGCGTCTGCGAGAAGATCGGTGTCGACGTCTTGTGCACCATGGCCGGTCTACCCCCTGCCGGGATGAGCAAGGAAGACTGCATCCGCGACATGGCCGCGCCGTACTACCGCAAGTTCTGCAAGAAGGCCGCGGACAAGGGCATCAAGATCGCCATGGAGAACTGGTACGCCACCAACATCCAACACCTCGGCCAGTGGGACATGATTTTCGAACTGGTGGATGCCGACAACTTCGGGCTCAACTTCGACCCGTCCCACCTGTACTGGCAGGACATCGACTATCTGCTGGCTGTCGAACGCTATGCGTCGCGCATTTTCCACACCCACGCCAAGGACACTGAAGTCGTGGCGCACAAGAAGGCCTTCGTGGGCTCCCAGGCCGGCGGCTGGTGGAGGTACGTCATCCCGGGCTTCGGCGACATCGACTGGGGCGTGTACTGCGCTCGCCTGCGCCGGAACGGGTTCAACGGTGTCCTGTCCATCGAGCACGAAGATAGTGCGCTGGGACGCGAGGAAGGCTTCAAACTGGGGCTCGATTTCTTGCGGCAGTTCGCGGACGGATCTTAGCAACAGGGAGGCACGAGAAATGCCGCGTATCAAGATCACTGCTGGTGACGTGTCAGCCTACGCGCAGCTGGGCGATGGCCCCACAGCGAAGAAGGTGTGGGAAGCGCTGCCCATCGAGGCATCAGCGCAGACCTGGGGAGACGAGATCTACTTCGGCATCCCCGTGCAGGCCAACAAGGAGCCCGATGCGAAGGCAGAGAGAGCCGTGGGCGACCTTGCCTACTGGCCTCCCGGAAACGCCTTCTGTATCTTCTTCGGCCCCACGCCCATGAGTTCGGGCGACCTGCCCGTTGCGGCCAGCCCAGTGAATACGCTGGGCACGGTTGAGGGCGATGCCACGGTGTTCAAGTCTGTGCGGTCGGGCGCGAAAGTGATCATCGAGGCCGCAGAGTAGCCTGCCGGAGCAACCGGCGATCCACTGGAGGACATGGCATGGCGTTCCTCATTGGCATCGACATCGGCACGTCGGGCACGAAAACGCTGCTCATCGACGAGACCGGGCATGTGGTCGCCGGCGCCGGCGCGGAGTATCCGCTACACACGCCGCGCCCGAACTGGGCCGAGCAGAACCCCTCCGACTGGTGGAACGCCACGGTTGATACCATCCGGTCGGTACTCGCCAAGAGCGGCGTGGCTGCATCGGATATCAAGGGCATCGGGCTGTCCGGCCAAATGCACGGCTCGGTCTTCCTGGACGACGCCCACCAGGTCATACGCCCGGCCCTGCTATGGTGCGATCAGCGCACAGCGGCCCAATGCAAGTGGATTACCGAGGCCGTTGGTGTGGAGGATCTAGTCGCCGAGACGTGCAACCCTGTGCTGACGGGTTTCACGGCGCCGAAGATCATCTGGTTGCGTGATGAGGAGCCCGCCAACTTTGAGCGGCTCCGGAAGGTCCTGCTCCCAAAGGACTACATCAGGTTCATGCTCACCGGCGAGTTCGCCACTGAGGTGAGCGATGCGTCCGGCACGGCGCTGTTGAACGTGCGCGAGCGCCGCTGGTCAAGTGTCGTGCTGGACCGCATCGGCCTACCCAACGACATGCTGCCCTCCGTGTTCGAGTCGCAGGAGATCAGCGGACGGATAACGCCGGAAGTTGCAGCGCTCACCGGTCTGGCCGAGGGCACACCGGTTGTGGGCGGCGGCGGCGATCAGGCGGCGGGAGCAGTGGGCAATGGGATCGTCGAGCAGGGCATCGTGTCCTCAACAACGGGTACTTCCGGCGTGGTCTTCGCACACCTGGACGAGCCATTCATGGATCCCGAACTGCGGACGCACACCTTCTGCCATGCAGTGCCGGGAAAGTGGCATGTCATGGGCGTGATGCTGTCCGCAGGCGGATCGCTCAGGTGGCTGCGGGATGCCCTGTGCTCGGACGAAAGAGCCGTTGCGGCTTTGACCGGCCGCGACCCGTACGAGTACATGACCGACGCCGCAGCGCAGGCTCCTGTGGGTTCGGAGGGGCTTATCTTTCTACCCTACCTCACTGGCGAGCGCACGCCCTACCCGAACCCCAACGCAAAGGGCGTGTTCTTCGGCCTGCACCTGCGCCACGACAAGCGCCACCTGGCGCGTGCGGTGCTCGAAGGAGTGGCGTTCGGTCTGCGGGATTCCTTCGAGATCATCGAGGCGATGGGGGTGCGTATCGAGCAGGTCCGCGCGTCCGGCGGTGGAGCGAGGAGCCCGCTGTGGCGGCAGATCCAGGCGGATGTGACCGGAAGGCCGCACTGCACGATCAATGTCGACGAGGGGCCAGCCTACGGCGTCGCCCTGCTCGCCGGAGTTGGCGCCGGAATCTGGTCCAGCGTACCCGAAGCATGCCGGGCAACCATCCGCGTTGTGGACCAGAGAGACCCGGATCCAGACAACAAGAGCGCCTACGATGGGTACTTTGGTCTTTACCGGCGCTTGTACCATCAGTTGGCGGGATGTTTCGACGAAGTCCAGACGCTTATCGACTAAGGCGCGCAGTTCGCGGCCAGTGAGCGAAACCCAACACTTGCGGGTTTGACTCCCCCTAAGGGTATTGCTATAATCGGCAAGTCCGCAAGCAATCCATCGGGACAGTCAGGTCACCAATGGATGAGGGTGTCCTGGCGTGGTAGCCTGCGCGGCCTTAAGTGTGAGGAGGCCCCGTCACCAAATGGCGAAGACAATTCTGGTCGTTGACGACGAGCGCCACATTGTACGGCTGGTTGAGGTGAACCTTCAGCGAGCCGGTTACAATGTCGACACTGCATACGACGGTGTCGAAGCGCTTGAGAAGGTTAAGGCCTCCAAGCCGGACATGATCGTGCTGGACGTGATGATGCCGCGCATGGATGGTTTCGAAGTGCTGCAGAACCTGCAGGCCAACTCAGACACTGCGGAGATTCCGGTCATCATGCTGACCGCGAAGGCTCAGGACGCGGACATTTTCAAGGGTTGGCAGCAGGGCGTAAGCTCGTATCTGACGAAGCCCTTTAACCCCCGCGAACTGCTCACCTTCGTGGAGCGCATCTTCCAGAGCCTGGAGGATAACCGCGGCGGCGGATACGACTCCGCTGGCGGCAGCGTCTGGGAAGTCTGAGTTCGGTTGCGCTTCAGGTACCTGAAACGGCCACCGGTACCGGGGGCCGTTTTCGTTTTGTACACAGGGCGCCGGCGCGACAGCGTCCACGATACCCGAGAGGCCTAGCGATGGCTGTCGCCCACCTGAACTACTTCAACAGCCCACTCCAGAAGGAGGTCGCGTTCCTGGCGCTCCTGCCCGACCGTCAGGAGAAGCCCGGCCCCTACCCGGTGTACTACCTGCTGCATGGTCTTTCCGACGACTATACGGCATGGCTTCGCTGGAGCAGCATTGAGCGGTACGTGCGCGAGTTGCCGATTATCGTTGTGCTTCCGGACGGCGACCGCAACTGGTACTCCGACATGCCCGACGGTCCCGCGTACGAGAAGTCGATCATTGAGGGGTTGATCCCTTTCGTCGATCGCTACCTGCCTACTGTCCCCAGCCGCGAGGGCCGGGTCATCGGTGGTCTGTCCATGGGCGGCTACGGGGCGATGAAGCTGGCCCTCAAGTACTCGGACCTGTTCTGTAGTGTTGCGGCTCACAGCGGAGCCTTCGGACTGCGAAATGATCCGACCCGCAGACTAGACTACATCGACTGCTGCCTGGAACTGGCGTCGGCTCTGAAGCCGGACACTGCGCCCGCAATACGGTTCGACTGCGGGATCGATGATTTCCTGATCGAGCACAACCGGGAGTTCCACCGGCACCTCGAGAGTCTAGACATCCCCCACGAATACGAGGAGTTCCCGGGCGGCCACTCTTGGGCGTACTGGGACGAGCACGTGCAGGAAGCGATCGCGTTCCACCGTCGCACGTTGGGCATCTGATCCTGAAGACTCGGGGCGAGAGGTTAACCCCGGGGAGGGCACATGACCAAGAGAGAGCGTGTCCGCACCGCGATGAGCCGTCAGGTTCCGGACCGTGTCCCCAAGGCGGCCGGGTTCACCCCCACGATCCAGCGGAAGTTCGAGGAAGCCACGGGACAGAAGGACCCCGGCCAGTACTTCGACTATGACGTCGCCGGGGTTGGGTTCAAAGGACCAGCGACGGCGTACGACTGGTCAGACTACTACCCCCAGGGCATGCCGGAGGGCACCAGCTTCTCCGAGTATGGCACGGCTCACAAGCCCGGCACCTTCGAGCACTTCTGGCAGCACGACTATCCCCTTCGTCACGCTCAGGCGCTGAAGGACTTCGAGGAATTCCCCTGGCCGGATATCACCCCCGCGTACCGCCATGAGCACCTGGAAGAGCAGGTCCGCCAGTTGCACGCTGACGGCTGGTATGTGCAGGGCGGAGTTGGCCACATCTGGGAGACTGCCTGGCAGATCACCTCAATGGAGAACATCATGATGTTCTTCATCGAGAAGCCGGAACTTGCCGACTTTGTTCTCTCGAAACTTGCGGCGGATGCGGAGTTCAAAGCCCGAAGGTTCGCCGAAGCCGGATGCGACAGCATCCTGTGCGGCGATGACGTAGGCATGCAGCATAAGCTGATGATGCACCCAGACATGTGGCGGCAGTGGCTCAAGCCTCTATGGGCCCGGGTCTGGCGTACGGTCCGAGAGATTGACCCTGAGGTGCAGATCTTCTACCACTCGGACGGGAACATCGAGGACATCATCCCGGACCTGATCGAGATTGGGCTGGATATCCTGAACCCTGTGCAGCCCGAATGCATGGATCCCGAGAAGATCAAGGCCCAGTACGGTGACAGGCTGGCCTTCTGGGGCTGTGTTGGCACGCAGACCACATTTCCTTTCGGAACTCCGGAGGAAATGCGGCAGACAGTGAAGCACCTGATAGAGACTGTCGGGCAGGGCGGCGGTTTGTTCCTGGCCCCGACGCATGTTCTCGAGCCTGAAGTGCCATGGGAAAACATTGAGGCGTTCTTCGAGGCGGTGGACAAGTATGGCCGGTACTAGCCGGGTCATCTTCGCGCTGATTGCAGTGGCAGCCTTGACTAGTGTCATGACTGGATGCTTCCGGGTCCGGGCTGATGTCCAACTAAAGGTGGACGGGTCTGCCCAGACGGTGTTGGAGGTCGGGATCAGCGAAGCGCTGGCATCTCTCGGCCAAGGGACCGAGGACGAAAACCCGCTGGAGGAGATGAAGAAGAACCTGCCCGAGGGTGACTGGCGGGTGGAGGAGCTGCAGGAGGAGGGCTGGCGCGGCCTGATCCTCAAAGGGACGTCCCCCGCCGGGACCGCGTTCCTGCCGGCTCCGGAGGACGCGGGTGCAAACATTGATGTCAAGGTGGTACAGCGACTGTTCTCCACCGAGTACACGGTTCAGGGCGAGATTCCGCTGGGGCAGACATCGCCGATGGGTGCGACTTCCGAGGCATCACTGCAATCCGGCGGATGGATCGCCCAGGCAGAAGGCGTTCCCGCGGACGATGAGAGTGCAGGCGAGGGGGGATTTGACCCTGACGCGCTGATGGGGCTCATGGGCGCGATGGGCCAGCAGCCCAGCTTTTCCCTGACAATCCGCGCGCCTGGCCGCATCGTTGAGACCAATGGCCGACCGATCGGCACCGGCGGCGCGGAATGGTCGCTGGACATGACCTCGATGATGTCCGGACAGCCCCAGGAGGCTATCTCCGTCTACCTGCGGACGCAGCTTCCCAACCAGCAGAGCATCGGGCGGCTCGCCGACAGGCTCGCGACCGAGCGCGATATGCCGGATATGGCTGCGTTGATCGCCGAGTATGTCTCGCGCGGCCTGCTGCCCAACCCGCCCAAGACAGACCCACTAAGGGCCGGCCTTGATGCAGCGGCCTATGACAGCGCGATCAGCACCATAGTGGCGCTGGAGAACGTACTGGGCGGCGCCGTGGCCGAGCGCATTGTCCGGGGCCTGAAGCTGAGTGCCGATGACGTCACGGCCCAGCACCTCACGGGAACGTGGGAAGCCCTGGCGGACATTCAGGAAGATGAGATCGTGGAAGTCGCCGGTCAGGCCGTCCTCAGACACATCAAGATGCGAGGCCGATAGACACCACCGGGGGAGTGCCGGATGGGGGCCGGCTCCGGCCAGGGATGGCTCCTGGCGCCGCTGCCCGGGCGAGGAAACGGAGGTGGGCGGGAGAGACCCCGCCGAGGGTCTTGCAGGGGTGAATTGCTTGACACCATGTCGGGGGCGGCCTATAATTCCGCTTCGTTTGGTGGCGAACTTTGGCGTGCAGCATCCGTTGTCTGTCGGCATTATACCCACACTATGGGGGACGGTGACACGTCATGCGGTCCAGAGGTTTCACGCTCATCGAACTGCTCGTGGTCATTGCCATTATCGCCATCCTGGCGGCCATTCTGTTCCCGGTCTTCGCCAGGACCAAGGAGAAAGCACGGCAGTCGTCCTGCGCCAGCAATCTCCAGCAGATGGGTCTTGCTTTCGCTTCTTACAGGGTGGACTATGACGGGAAACTGCCGGTCATGGCCTACATGGCCCCGAACCGCATTCCGTATCGGTGGATCCACTGCGTCTACCCGTACGTGAACAATGACCAGATTTTCGAGTGCCCGAGCAATGAAGTCGCGAAGGACGCCAATGACATATCACGCCCGAACCGCAACTCCCCGCTGCCGGAGACCAGCTACCTGTACACGCTTGGCTCCGTCATGGGCCAGCGGGGCGAGATCCTTTCCGAGACCGCGGTCAAGGATCCGGCGGGCACCTTCATGATCATGGATGGCTGGTATTTCGAGGGCTCGGCAGCTGCCGCCGGTTGGAATGCCTTCATGTTCTACTTCGTTGGTGAAAACAACGCCCCGGTGCCCCAGACCTTCGCATCCTGGGTCAACAACCAGACCACGAACTATGTCAACTCGCTCCAGGTGCTGGATCGCATGCACCGGCACAACGATGGCGTCAACGTTGCTTACTACGATGGTCACGTCAAGTTCCAGAAGACCGCAGCCGCCAGCGACTTCACTCCGGAACTGGACTAGGCCGTACGTCTGCGCTGTCGGTATGGGCCGGGACGGTCGCCTGTCCCGGCCTTGCCGTGTTCAACCGAGATGACCGGAGTTCGCGCCGGGTACTACCAGCGCGAACTCTTTGCCCCGGGCGGGAGTCCCCGATTCACAGGGCTCTGCAATCAGGACCTGTCTGATGAAATGACCGCTGATCGTGGTCGACGTCCAGAAGGAGAGTCTGTTCATGCAAGCACGGACCAGGCTGTGGTTGTTGATGATCGTCCTAACAACGGTGATCTCCTTCCTGATCGGCTTCCAGCCGATCCGCCGCCCGCCTGCGCCAATCGCCCCCGAAGCGGCCTTCGAGTACCGCTTTGGCAAACCCATCGCCGAGACAAAGAGCGAATACGATGCAAAGGCAGACGAGGTCCTGCAGGCTCTGGTGGCCGGCGGCTTCAACGACGAGGACATCGAGGAAGTGACGCTCCTCGCCAACGATCTCGTTCGTGTGAAGACCTATGCGCTGGATGAAGATCAGGCTAAGGCCGACGAGCAGAAGATCCTCGAGGCGCTGAAGGCCAAGTACACATCCGTTCAGATGGTCGGGCGTGTCAAACAGGAGGATGTTGAACAGCCCATCAGCGAACTGGGTGGCGTGCTCGCCCTCTACCCTCCTTCTCCGAAAGTGAAACTGGGCCTCGACCTCCAAGGCGGCCTGCATGTTGTCCTGCGCTGCCTGCCCTATGCGAGCATGGCTTTCGTGACCTCGGAGGAAGAAGGACGCGCCGAGCCGTTGTACTCGGCCCCGGCTAATGCGGCAAAGCCTGAGGCGACAGACGCGGACGCGACCAAAGCCACCGAGATAACCCGCGCCGAATTGGAGAAGCGTGTCGTGACCGAGCTCGTGCGGGCCAGACTTGCCGAGCCCGGGACGGTTGAGGCGAGTGCCGTCTCCCCGCACAGACTGATCGTCAAGACTCAGGCCGGCGACGAGCGACTTGCGAAGCAACAGCGCAGCCTGGTACTGCGCACGCTCCAGG
>JAGPGE010000059.1 GCA_018056145.1 Armatimonadota bacterium | reverse complement strand
TTGTTGTACAGCCCGCCTCCGGCGAGAATGAACGCCCAGCCCTCCCGGCGGTAGTGTTCATCCGCCGTGCCTTGAAGCCGGTCTCATTGTCGCCGATCACCCGGTTGAGGCGATAGTTCATCCCCACCGTCACTGGCGGCCAGGCGTAGTGGAAATTGAGGATCGACACCGCCGGGTGTGGGGCGGTCACTTGAGCCTTGCCGTTGGCGATGTTCTGCGAGATGAGGTGCCGGTTGGGAAGGCCCTCCTCGGTCTCGACAATAACGTCCGCGATGCGCCGCTGCCAGTCATCCGGCACACCCTTGACGTACGGCTCGTTCATGATCTCGAAGAAGATGTTGTCGAACTCGTTGAGCTCGGTGACGACCTTGCGGGTCATTGCTTCCTGGACCGCCTGCAGGCCGTCGCTCTCCGTGAGGGAGTAGGCTTTCTCGCGGGACACCTTGCCCACGCTGTTCACGTTGTTCGCCGCGTTCATGGGGCTAATGTTCCACTGCCCATCTCCGTAGAAGGGGCAGAAGAGGTTGATCTCCACCACGATGCCCCGGTCCGAGGCCTGTCGCACGAAGTCGGTCAGGCGCGCGAAGTAGGCGTCGTCCCAGCGTGTGAGGTCGAACTTGTTGCCGCCCTTGGCGTAACCGGGCGTGTTGCTGCGCGCCCACGGGCAGATCAGTCTCCCGGCAGCCGGGGCAAGGGTGTTGCGGGCGATGCCGAAAGCGCTCTCGGGCTCCATGTATGCACCCACGAAGGTGCGGGTGTGGTTCATCCCGTCGCGCTGCAGCGTCTCCAGGTATTTCGCGTAGTCGAAGTCTAGATTGAGCACGGCGCCGTAGTGTTCGGCGCTGGTGATGAGTACTTCCGGCTTGTCGCGAAAAAGGAAGTAGTGGGGATTCTCCGGGTGCAGGCGCAGTGGGGCGCCGTACGCACAGAGTGTGAGCAAGATCATCAGCGCGACACAGAACGCAGTCATCATGACAGGCTCCCTTCGGGTCTCAAGGACTCGTCTGCGGCACTATCCGACCCGTTTTCGGATGATGATCCTCGGCGACTCGCGCACGGCGTCGAACCGCGCGCAGAGGGCGTCGGAGTAAGGGCTTTCGGCGGCCGCTGCCCCGTTGATCGTCTCTACCACAATCCTGTGCTTTGGCCGGAAATCGCGCTCCAACAAATTCGCGAGCGGGGCAAGGCAATCCTGCATTGCGGAACTGTCGGGGTGGATACTGAAACTCAGGTCTGCCCCGTCACGCTGGATGACCAGCGCTCGCTCCGACCCCACGTACACGATCCAGTTTCCGGGAATCCGCCTGGGAAGACCGTGTTTTAGCGGCTCCAGCGCGTTCCCGCACAGCGATACCGGATCGCACGCGTTGATCCACCAAACAGCATGGCGCGGGAGCTCCCGCTGGAGCTTCCGGAGGGTGGTGGGAGTGACGAACTGCAGGCCCGGTATGCCCTCGAAGAAGCGGCCGCCCACGATCTCACCCGACAACTCCATGAGCCGCAGGGCCCGGAACACCGCGGGCCAGCGGAGCAGGGGCGTCTCGTGAATCAGGAGTTCGCGGAACACGATGCCGTAGCGCTCCAGGAGCAGGCGTGCCCGGTCCTTGGCGCGCTCCTCCTCTTCCAGAAGCCCTTCGGCCTTCGGCGGATCGGGCAGGCGGAACCAGCTTCCCGCATACAGTGCGGCACCAGCGGAACGGGGGCGGCGGACGAATCCACGCCGTCCCCTTCTCTGCGGTGGCTCCGGTACGCTCACTGGCGCATGCTGGAACCCGCAGGCGATACCCCGACGCAGACTGGCCACGGTGTCATTGGTGAGGACGCCGCTCCACACTGCAGACCAGAGAGCGTCCGCGAGGCGCTCCGGCCCAAGCTCCGTCCGCGTCTCCAGGGCGCGCAATGTGTACCGGGCGTCCGCGTCCTGGAATAGCTGGCGCAGTTCCTCGGGCAGCCTTTTCGCGGCGCTCTCGCGCACGAGCTCCAGGTCATCCGCGAGGCAGAATGCCACCTTCTGTCGGGATGCTCCGAGCCACAGCAATTGCCCCTCGTTCATCAAGCCGTCCAGCAGTGCCGGGCGGTAGCCCCGGACACGCGCGGGGAGGATGGCCTCCTCCCACAGCTCAGCCCGGGCCTCATACCCGCTCAACTGCTCCAGTGCTGCCCAGACCTCATCCTCGCCTTCGCCCGGTGCGCACAGGCCCTGGTTCGCCGCCAGGAAGAGCGCGAGATCCTCCGCGGGAAGGGGCTCGAATGCTGGAACGGCTTCGGTCCGGGCCATGCGCAGCAGCGTCTCGAAGTTCGCGCTGTCGCAAATGTCATTGGCGGGGCCGTTGCGCACCAGCAGTCCCTGGATGACTGCTTCCGAGTCGATCAGGTCTCCGACACATGCGGCCACGCGCTCCGGTTCCAGGCCCAATGTGCGACTGATCACGTCCGGGCTCACCGGACCGAAGAAGCTCAACCACTCCCCCAGCACGGCAAGCAGCCGCTCATCATCCGGGCCGGAGTGCTGGGCGGTCTCAGGCGCGGGACCATCGCCGGCAATCGGCCGCGCACTTGCGCCGGGTCCCCAGATGGGCAGGATCCGGCGCAGATCCTCCACTGCCGCTACGAGATCGGTTGCCGAGCCATGCGGTCGCAGCCACACAAGCTTCCCCGCGGCGTCACTGATGAGCGCCTGGGGGTCCTCGCCGGAATCCCTCTGGATCGCGGCGAGCAGGTCCGTCCACTCGCTCTTCGGGATCAGCACGCGCTCCCTGGCCCAGTCGACGATGTCGCGCGCGGTCTGGGGAGCGTATCCGGGCGCAAGGCGCTTGCGCTTGCGCTCAAACCGCGCCACCAGTTCGGGCGTGATGGTGGGCCGCAACGAGGGCGAGAAGACCACTTCGCGCAAGAGGTCGCCACGCAGTTGGGATTGTGTGCGGCCAGTGGGGGTGTCGTCGGCATACATGTACTGATTCGTCTGACGCCAGCTCAGCACGCCCGCGAAGGGACTCAGGTGTTCGGTGCGGACTTCGGTCCAGGTCGTGACGCCACTCTCCAGTTCGCCCAGGCGCTCCTGCAGCCCCTCCATGTCGAACTCGTCCTGCAGGCAGGTCCGCCAGGCTTCGAGCAGAATCGGGAAATCATCGAAGCCCAGCACTGCCTCGAGGAGCGCTTTAGCACGCAGGCGCGTGACCCACAGCGGCATGCGCTGGTTCATTTTCTGGCGGGTGATGAGCAACGCCCGCCCGGCGCATTCCCGGAAGCGCGCGCCGAAAAAACCCGAGCCCTCCACGGACTTGCGCAGCAACTCTTCCAGCCGCGTGCTGGTCACGAGGGACATGACTTCGGCGCCGTCCACGTCCTCGGTCATCACGATGCCCACCACGTCATTGGACGGGTAGACCTCGGGCTTGACGCCGAACCGTTCTTTCCAGGCCTGCGCAAGGGCCATGGCGAAGGGGCGGTTGATCGTCCCACCCCAGAAATTGTGGATGCAGATCTGGCTGCCCGGCACATTCCCCGGGCCTGCCGCGATGTGCTCGACCACAATCTGGTGCCGGTGCGGCAGAACGCCCGCGCAGAAGGTCTTCTGCAGCCGCAGGTAGGACAGCAGATCGTCGGCGGAGTCCTCGTCCAGGCAGTGGCGCTGCATCAACTCGCGCGCGAATTCTGGGTCGTCCAGGCGGTCCTCGGCAGTCTCAAGGAACTCGGCGATCCGGGTGGTGAAGTGGGTGTCGCGGCCCCACTCCTCGCCCTTCCAGAAGGGCGCGTCCTCCGCGGAGCGCCCGGTGGGAGTCACGAAGACGTCATTGTGAGTGATGCGCTCGATGCGCCAGCCTTGAGCGGCGAAGGCCATTGCCTGACCCGGCGCGGCCTCCCAGACGAACTCCTCATCCAGTTCGCCGATGAGCGCATTGGTGCGCTGGTCGCGCAAGTGCAAGTAGCCGCGATCCGGAATGGTGCCGCCGGAGATGTACAGATCCTGCAGCGCTCCCGGCCGGGCTGCAACGGTGTTATCGATGCGGTCCACCGAAAGCCTTGCCGTGAGCCCCCGGATGCGCGCTTCCTCGTACCGCCCCGACAGCATCTCCAGCACCAGGTCGAACTGCCGGCGGGTGATGTTGCGGAAGGGGTAGCTGCGGCGGATCTCCGCAAAAAGCTGGTCGATGTCCCAGGTTTCCAGCCCGGTCATGGAGATGAGCACCTGGGCGAGCACATCCAGGGCCCCGCGAACGGGACGGATCGGCTCGATGTTTTGGTCGAGAATGCTGCGCGCGAGCACAGCCGCTTCCAGCAGGTCGTGGGAGTGGGTGGGGAAGAGGGTGGCCCGGCTGACCTCGCCCACTTGGTGCCCGGCCCTGCCCACACGCTGGATGGCCGCCGAGATGCGCGGCGGCGATTGCACTAGCACCACCTCGTCCAGGCTGCCGATGTCGATGCCCATCTCCAGCGAACTGGTGGCCACGATGGCCCTGAGTTCGCCGGCCTTCAGACGCCGCTCCACTTCGGCGCGAATCTCCCGCGACAGCGAACCGTGATGGGCGTAGGCCAGGAGCTCCTCCAGCCCGTCGTTCATCTTCCACGTCATGTTCTCGGCAACGCGCCGGGAGTTGGCGAACACCAGCGTGGAGCGGTTCCGCCGGGCGATCTCGCGGCACTCGTGGACAATCGGGGACCACACCGGGTCTTCCTCCACATGCCCCGCGGCGCCCTTGAGCATCCGCACCCGCACGTCGTATTCCTTGCGTGACTTGCCGCGCAGGATGTGGACCGGGCGTGGCTCATACGCGCCGCTGTCCAGCAGACGGTACCCGCCGACATACTGGGCCACAAGCTCAAGTGGCCGCACGGTGGCGGACAGCGCAATGCGCTGGAACTCCCCGCTGAGCCGCACGAGACGCTCTACGCCGCTGATGAGATGCACTCCGCGCTTGGAGTCCAAGACGCCGTGGATCTCGTCGAGAATCACGGTGCGCAGGGAGCCCAGCATTGAGATGCCGCCCCGGGAACTCAGGAGCAGGTTGAGGCTCTCGGGGGTGGTGATGAGGATCTCCGGCGGGTGCCGTACCATGCGCCGCCGGTCCTCAGTGGGGGTATCGCCGCTTCGCGTCAGCGCCCGGAGGCGCGGGAACTGCACGCCCTCGCGCTTGAACAGCCGGCGCAGTTCGCCCAGCGGTTCTTCCAGGTTCCGGCGGATGTCGTTGTTCAGCGCCTTCAGTGGCGAGATGTACAGGACACTGCACTGGCCCTCGGGGTACTCGCCCGTGATGAGCTGGTTTAGCGCCCACAGGAAGGCGGTCAGCGTCTTCCCGCTGCCGGTGGGCGCAGTGACAAGAACGTGCTCTCCAGAGGCGATCACGGGCCATGCCTCGGTCTGCACATCGGTGGGCGTCCCGATGCGTTCCCGAAACCAGTTGGCAACGAGAGGGTGGAACAGCGAGAGACTGCCTTGCGGGTCGCTCATGCACTCTTGCCGGCGCTCAACGATCACTCGTGGGCGATGAGCAGCCAGCCCTTGCCGGGTTCGAAGGGTATCGCGTCGGTTGGTCGGAACTCCGCGGGTCCCTGGAAATGCTGGATCGCGGGCGCGGTCAGTTTCGCCTTCGCTGGGTCGAGCCCCAGGGCCTGCCAGTCGATCTGCAGCCGCACCTTCGGCATGTCCGCCGCCGCCGGCTCATCCGTGCTCTGGCGAGTGGATGGCGCGCCGGTCGAAAGCGTCAGCCTGCCGAACTGCTCGGGATCATGGAAGGACCCGCCCACCGGAGCCCAGCAGGACAGAGACTTGCTCGGGGTCTGCTGGTCCCGGCAGACGTTGATGCCGAGGGTTGTGCCGGCCTCGGGCGCGTTCATCCCCAGCGAGGCCCAGGGGATGCTGGCCTCCGCCTCCCAGCCGCCCTCGCCCGCGGATGCCGCATACTGCCATTCGCCGTCCCAGTCTGCTCCGCCGAGGCCCTTTCCATCGTAGAACGCACCCGCGCTGTTGCCCACCAGCTGGTAGTAAGCCTGTCGGTCTGGATCGGGCTGGATGAACAACTCGATGGCGTCATCCTCCCACACGCTGCCGTCCCGCTCGGTTACTCTGGCCAGTGGCCGAAAACCCTTGGGTAGGTTGCAGCGGAAGGCCACATACAGACGTTCGGAGTCCCAGGTTGCGTACGCTTCGGTCTGCAGCGGAGCACGCTGGTCCTGGTTGAGGATTGTGAACCCGGTCATGCGGGCCGCGAAGTCCCACTCTCCGGGTGAGAGCTTGCCGTCAGTGACCGGCGCCCCAGTGGCGGCCTGCGCTGTCACTCCCGGCCGAGGGCGTTCGGTGGGCCAGTGCGCCAGGGAAATCAGGGTCTGCCCCTTCTTGCGGTAGGCGGTTGCGAGCACGTCCGCGCGGTCCGTCCGCACCGGACAGTCGGGCGACCAGTACCCCAGCCACTCCGCGTCCTGGATGCCGAACTCGTCCCAGAACCGCCACATGCCGCTGCAGGAGGGGTGGAGCCTGCCGGTCATCCCGTAGATCATGCCGCGGTACGGATTCCCGCCGGTCTGATATTCGAGCATCTCGCTGGTGAGCCCGAAGGGGATGCCGCTGATCTCCACAAACCAGTAGTCCGGCGCGCGGTTGTAGTCGTACATCTCGCCGAACCACAGGTTGCTGACGTAAGGGAAATGCTCCATGTACGAGTTCGCCGGGCTTGTGTGGCGGTCCATGAAGTCGTAGTTGTTGCCGCTGTGGAAGTTGATGCGGTAGTCCGGATTGTTGGCGTGCATCACTTTCGCGATGCGCTTCATGATCTCGCGGTCGTAGCCGATCCCGTCGAGGTACAGCCCGTCAATGCCGGTCTCCTGCATGAGCCAGCGCATGCCTTCGACGTAGTAGTTATGCCAGCGGGACAGGCCCTGAGTGGCGATTGCGGCATCGTGATCGCCGTTCCACAGCGGCTGACGCCAGGCCGGAACGTACCCGGAAACGAGGTGTTCCTGCAGCCACGGGTAACCTCCGCCGGGGGTGCCGAACATGGTCTTCTCCACCGAGTAGATGAAGGCGGAGCGGCCCTGGAAGACTTCATCCCCCAGGCTGCGCAGGGGCCACATTTCGGCCACGTGGTTGCTCAGTTCGCGCACCGTGTAGTAGAGGTTCACGCCGTTCGTCGCACCCTCAACGGTCCGGGATGAGAAGGCGACCCGGTGCCCCGCGTCGCCCGGCGACAACTCCACCACGCCTTTGAACTGCCCGGGCTCATTCCCGGCGCTCACCTGAGGGCGCGTGGAGGCGGCATCTGCGTTCTCGAATGTATCGAGCAGCAGCGTGTGCTCATCGGGAGCGAACTGCACCGTCTGGCCCTCGGAGTACGGCGCATCGCTCACCTTGATGGCATCGAGGATGAAGCCCGAACCGTTGAGCCGCAGCACCGCCCCGTCGAGGGGCGTCTGGAGCGTGCCCGTGTGGGGCGCGGAACCCCTGAGCTCACCATCCACAAAGACGGCCAACGTGTCGCCCCAGGAGAGCGTGAGCGTGTGCTGCTGGCCCTGCTCCCAGCCGGGCAAGTGGGTCCCGAAAAGCACCGGATACTGGTTGAGTTCTGGCGCTCCCTGGCGGATGTAGGCCCGCATCCCGCGGTCATCCACGTTCCAGTAGAAGCCCACCTGGTCCTGGTTCGGCCAGTCAAGACCGAACAGGCTCTGGTTGAACCGGGCCTGCCGGGGCTCACCTGCGCGCGGGTCGAAATTGAGTGTGACTCGCAAGTGCAAGGACCCGCGGTCCGGGTTGATGTTCCCAAGCGCGGGGTAGGTCAGCGAACCCTCGTCCGTCCGCTTGACCGTGCTCTTCACCCGGTCAACCGTCTCCTTCAGGCGCTTCCACTCGATAAACGGGTAGTTGATGTACGGGTTCTCCCCGGTGGCATGGTGGATGTGCAGGATGTTCCCGTCGCGGTTCACGTCACCGTAGCGCCAGTTCCAATGCCGCTTGTCCAGGGGCCTGAAAGGCGTGATGAGCAGGCGGAAACGGAGCTCAAGTTCCTCGCCGGGGGCGAGGGTGCGCTCGCCCGTGTACGCGCGCACCAGCACGGTGTCGCCCTGTTCGATGACATCGCACCCGCCCTTACCGCCGTTGTTCCACGAGTCGGGCAGGCCGCTGTCCACCAGGCTGATGACATCCCAAACATCCCGCGGTCCCTGCAGGTAGAGCTGAACCCCGCCGTCGGCATCTCCGAGCCAGACCTGGTTGTCCGCGCGCTCGATGTCCCACTTCCAGCGGTGCGATTCGGGCCTGTACCCGCCGCGGCGCCCGAAGCCCATCATATAGCGGGCGACCTCGCGCTTCAGCGGAATCTCCAGGCGGACGTCGGACAGGTCGATCTCCCGCTCTGCCTTCATCCGCACCCGATACTGGACGCAGCCATCAGCCTCCATTGCGCATTCGACGGTGGTGGCGGCTTGCGGGGAAGCGATCCGGGTCACTCGCCGGACTACACCCGGGGCCTTGCTCACAGTCCAACTCTCCGGGGGCTCGGCCGGTGCTGTTCCGCCGGGGCTTTCAGCGACGAGACGCATGGGCGCGGCGAGGATGTTCCGTCCCTTGCTGATGATGCTGTCGGGCAGGCCGCTCTGGCCGAACCGGACCTCGCGCTGCAGGCAGCGGATGGTGTCGCCATTCACCTCTAGCGGCGTGTACGGCGGGATCACTTCCTCATCCAGGCCGAGGCGGGAGTTGAGCCACTTGAGCCGCGACATGCGCCACAGGTCATTCACACCGCCGTCGGCAAGAACCGGGCCGGCAACGTCGATCTGCACGGCGACGTCACAGGGCGGGGCGCCTTCGGGGCGGATCGTGAAGGTACCCCGGTAGACGCCCTCAGCGTCCTGCGGGATCTGGATGCCGAACCACAGGGCCCGCACTTGCCCCTGGGCGACCGCGAAGTCCCTGCGCATCGGGCGACCCAGCCAGTCGCGCCCGGACAGGTTGAAGCAGGTGACCTGGCTGCGGGAGATGCGCTTGCCGCCGTCCGTGGACAGGGCCGGCAGGTCCACATCCAGGCCGGGAACCGCCTTGCGCGCGGCCCAGACACCAACCTGGAAGACGTAGTACTCGCCCGGCTGCGCAGTGCCTTCGAAAGACGTGGATGGGCCGCTCACGGCCCACTTCAGCGGAATATCCTCGAACATTCGGATGGGGTACTTCCGGTCCTCCGGGAAAAGGAGGTAGCTTTCCTCCGGGTGGGCGGCCAGCACCGCTTGGGTCTCGGCGCGGGTGGCGATGACTTCCATCGGGTCCATGCGGTGAAACTCGCCTCGTGCCTCAATGCGCAGGACCTCGGCCCGGGGCAGAGATTCCCAGGCGGCTGACTCCAGCGCCTGTGGCGACAGCCGGTTGCGGGCAATCCAGTCCGCTTCGGCCGTGTGTTCCGGCTCGAAGTATGTGCCGGGATCGTCGAAGTTCCCTGTGCCCGGGTTGTACGGAAGATAGTACACGGCATACTCGCCGGGCACCGTTGCGGGCTGGAAGATTAGGTCGCCGGATTCGCGCTCGACGCGGGCGCAGACGCGGTTCAGCACGCGTTCTCCTGTTGTCAGGTCCACGATGCGGATGTCTTTTCCCTCGGGGTTCTGATCCCGCCGTCGCCATTCGATGTGCGCGCGAACGGCGTCGGCCTTCTGCGTCACCCGCAGGACTGCGCGGTGGTTGCCCTGGCCACGCTCTTCCCACTGGCCCACGCCGTAGGGAAGATCTGCGGCCAGCGTGGGACCGGCGATGAAGGCAAGCAGACAGGCGCGTACAACAGCCGTCTTCAGGCAGACCGCAACAGCCGCGTTCTCCATCGAAGGCGCCTCGCAATCGTCTAGGTTATCCGCACGTCGCTTCCTGCGTCAGGCGCTACACTTCCACCGCCGTGGAGACCGAGTGTTCCAGCACCTCGTCGGCGGTGACTTCGCGCCCCAGCTTCTGGGACAGGTAGATCCCCTGGCTGATGAGCATGACATTCAGCGCGATCCCCGCAGTGTCAATCAGTTCCACCGTGCCCTGGAGAGCAGCGACCCAGTGATGCTGGGAGCTGTCGTAGGCGCTGTAGTTTTCGGTCCAGCGGTGCCAGCGGAAGTCGGTGCCGTCGATGTCCACGGAGGCGCTGTACTCCACGTCGCCGGCGGTGGAGAAGAGGGTGAGCGGGCTGAGTTTCAGGCCGCCCTTTGCCCCCAGGATCTTGCTGGATTCCGAGTTGTCGTAATGCGCCGCCCAGCTTTCTTCGATGGACAGCGAGATGCCCCCGGCGAGGCGCACAAAACCCAGGCCCATCTCCTCCACGTCGTAGCCCGCCTCTTTCGCCTTGTGCTCGTACATGGGCACTTCCTGGTGGGTCGCGCCGCTGACGGTCTCCACCCGGGGATTGCCCAGCAGGTGGAGCACCTGGGCGATGTGGTAGACGCCCATGTCATACAGCGCGCCGCCGCCCGCCTGCGCCTTCTGGACGAAAGGCGCGGTCCCGTAGCCATCCACGAAGGGCCGGCCACGCCTGCGGAAACCGAAGGACCGCGCGTAATAAAGCCGCCCCAGCGCACCGTCGCAGATGAGCTTGCGGGCGGTCTTGTGCTCCTTGCTGTAAAGCGTCGAAAGCTGGATGTGGAGCTTCCTGCCGGTGGCTTCGGCGGCGTCGTACATGTTCTTGGCGTCCACATAGGCGCCCGCCATGGGCTTCTCGCAGTACACGTGCTTTCCCGCCTCCAGCGCGGCGATGGTCACCGGGCTGTGCAGGTTGTTGTGCAGGCAGACGTCGACCGCGTCGATCTCGTCCAGCGCCAGCAGGTCCCGGAAGCTCGTGAAGACCTGTGGGATGTTGTGCTCTGCTGCGACCCTTGTTGCCTCTGCCTCGTTGACGTCGGCGACCGCCACGATCTTCGCGCCGGGAACCTTCGCGTACCCGTTGATGTGGCTCTTGCCAATCATGCCCACGCCGATAATGCCAATGCGAATGTCTTCAGCCATTGAACTGCCCCTCTTCTGTGGTGATCAGTCGCGCGGTCCCGACCGCGTGAGGGTGATTTTCCACAGGCGTTGGAGATGACCTGCCTCAAGTCCATGTCGTGAACTGGCGCGGTCCGGGAGGATTCCGCGGAACTCATGTCCAATACTCTGACAGCAACTGCCCCCTGGTCTGCGCATGAATGACCTGTCCCGCGTCCCCGCGGGAGTTCGCTGATTCCCGGACGTATCTCGAGGAGGCCACGAAGTTGCGCATGAGCCTTTCGCGCCGGGTGTTACGCCTGCCGACTCTTCCCAGGTGCGGCCTGTCCGCGTTTGCGGTTCTGCTCGCCGTCGCGCCCGTCTTTGCGCAGTCGCCGCACCTACGGGTCCAGAGCGTGGTCCGGCAGTTCGTGGAGACCACGGGGTACGAAGTGATCGGGCTGGGCTCGTGGATCGAGGGCAGTAGCTACAATGCGCTCACCTCAGACCATGATCTGCGCCTTGTGCTGCCCAAGGGCGCGGGGGCCGCGGATCGAAAGTGGCTGGAAGCGCGCCAGAAGCTGACAGAGCTGATCAAGGCGGAGTTCGGCGATGACGCCGCTTCTGTCCTGTCGCGCACCAACCTGTACCCACCCAGCCAACTTATGGGCGCGGTGGACGACATCGATGACGCGGCCCGGGTGTTCACGAAGAACGGTGCGGTCCCGAACCTCGGGCACTCGGGGCCAATCACCCGGAACACGCCGATCAAGGAACTGTCCGAGGGCCTCTATGGCGAGGGCTCACAGGCCTTCACCCAGTACTACGAGAAGACGAAGGGCCGTCTCTTCTACAAGGCCCCCAACGGCCGCTGCATCATGGGAATGACGGACCTCACCCACATGTCCGAGGGCGTGCGCACGTTCACCACTGCAGGCACCGCGAACACCGCGCTGCAGTGGGTGGAGCACGCCATCGAGGAATGTGGCAAGGGCCGGGGCGACAAGGTGGCCAAGTACCTGGAGCGCATCAAGCGGGACCTGCTGAAGTCCCGGGACCTCGCCCGCCTGCCCACCGGCAGTTCCCTTGGCTCCCAGCTTGACGACATGGTTCGCCTGCTGAAGGCCAACCCCCAGGGCTTTTCCGAGGTGAGCGACGACATCGCCCGGCTCCTGTCCCAGGCCACCATGGAGGCCTCAATTCTCAAGAGCTATGCAAAAGCGGGTCCAATGGGCCGCATGTGGCAGCGGATCCTGCTCGAAGCCAAGAGTGACGACCTCAGCCGGCTGTTCAAACAGGCCTACAACAAAGTGGCGGGCGTGGTCAGCTTCGACGACCTGGTGACGGGGTTCACCATCTACATGGCTGTGAGGGGCACCGCGCAGGCGGCAGGTGAGGGAGGAGTGGGGGAGGCGATCAGGGCTGCGGGGCCGCTCGCGGTGAGCCTGGCATCACTCCCGGTCTCGCTGCTCATGGACATGACGAACGCGATCATGAAGGAAGCCGAGGCCGCCGGGTACGAGATGGCGGCGGCATCCCAGGAGCCCTGGGACCTCATGGCTGGGGTGTACACCGCGCTTGGCCGCGACAGTGACGAGGACAATCCCAGACGCCGCTTCACCCTGGACGACCTGGTCAGGGGTTGGCATGTTGAGGCCCGCCTTTCCTCGCTCGTGTTTGGACAGTGCCTGCGGGCCAGCCGGCGGAATATCGGCGGCGTGACGGAAGACGTGGACATGTCCGTTGCCAACGCCATGTTTGCCAGGTGCTGGCCGGTGATCCGCGATGCCTGGCGCTGGCAGCGGGACCTGCTGGTCAGCGAGTACCTCGAACTGGCCGCCGATGCCCTGCATACTCCCATGCTCCTGAGCTACGAGCCGTGCCCAATCAGGTACGAAGGCCGGCCCGTGCAAGTCACCGTGAAGGCCCGCAGCCGCGACAGGAAACTGGGCGCGAAACTCACCCGCATGGAGGAGATACTCAAGATTCTCTGCGGGAAGAAAGCGGTGCTCGCGGATGACTGGATCTGGGAACCCGAGGGCGCCATCGAGGACATGACCACCACGGACATCCAGCGCCGATACACCTTCGACAATCCGGGCGTCCACCCGGTGGTGCTTACGGTGCGGTTCGAGGCAATCAGTCCCGACATCCAGCCGCCGGAACCCCACCGGGTGCTTCTGAGGCGGGAGCTGAAGGCGGCCGTGGACGTCCTGGTCGAAGGCCCCCCCGCACCGGTCCTTGCCAGGGGCTACTCCGCCGACCCGCAGCCCGGATGGGTACCAGTCCACCCTGGTTCTCCCGCGCCCAACAGCAACTTTGCCATCAAACTGCGCAACCATCTGCAGGAGAAGATGCGCGACCACCTGGGCAATGAGTGCCGGGCCTACGGCCTCGAGCTGGTCCGCGACAGCGAAGTGAAGCTGGGCAATGCGCGCTACAAGGTGAAGACCTACGGCTTCGTCTGCGTGGCGCCCAAACGTCTGGATCTCCACTGGGGCGGCGGGACGGAAATGAGCCTCAATCGCACCCAGGGCTCTCGCCAGCCGCAGGTCCGTGTAGCGCAGACTGACCTGTACGGGAAGATTACGACCAACCCGGGTTCGAGCCAGTCGCCGCCTGACACGGTCGAAATGGTCGAGCCCAGCAAGATCGCCCCGTATCTGCGCACCATGGCGGTGCAGTACAACTCCCACAGTGGCGAACACTGGCTCAACGTCACCGCTTTCGTCGGTGTTGAAGTCAACCCGAGAGATGCCGCGAAGTACGATGTCGAGACCCTCGAAGCCACCACACGCGCCGCATACGAGCAGGCCGTGCGGGAAATGGAAGCCATCTTCGCAACCGCGCGCTACGTGAAGGAGTGAGACAGATGAGGCGACCGGCACCGCTCATGCTCTCTCTGCTCGCGGGCAGCTTCTGCGCCCTCGCCGCGGCCCAGGACGCCTCCCCGCTGGCTGGGAACTGGGAG
>JAGPGE010000742.1 GCA_018056145.1 Armatimonadota bacterium | reverse complement strand
GTTAAGTATCTTCTAGTTACGTCAAGCACCTTCCGCAAGTTGGGTCGTGGCATTCCGCCAGCTTTCTTCGCTGGCCTGCGCCCGCGGGGAAGCAGTGGAACGCCAAGGTCTCTTCGATGTTGTCTTCCACCCAGTTGCACAGCTTCGGGCATTCGCCCTGCCACTTGTTCAGCCACGCCGCCGAGGTCGCTCCACGCTTCCTCCAGGTCGCGCCGATCATACAGCCAGCGCAATTCGGTCATGCGATCGTCATCGTGCTTGGGCACCAGATGATCCTTGCATTGCGCAGGAAATGCACGTCGCAGCGCTGCCACACCGCTTCGGGCAATGGTTCGAAGATCGCCCGCTTCAACCCCGGATAGTCTTCGCTGACGACGAACTCGCCCCCCCCCGCCAGACCCCGCTGTTTGAGCACAGCACGAGATCGCGCCAGCTTGCGCCTATCCCGATTGGCAAGCTCCACGCCCGGAACCCACTGCCGGCCTGAGCGTGTCCGCGCCTTCCGGTCCTGAGTCCTGTTTCACAGGCCGCGAAACGTGCTTTGCCACCACCGGAGCGTCACGAGGCATTGCGGCGCGCAGTCGACGAGGAGATCGTGCCCGGCTAGTGCGTGCCCGACCCACTTATCGCGGTCAGACCCGATGGCTGCCTCGAGATCTGATAGACCCTTCATATACTGCTTGCGAGTGATGGCACTCTTCTTTCGCGGCGTCTTGGACCCACGCTGGCGGCGATGCCATGACTCAACTTCTTGCAGGAGGTTCCATGCACAATCGCGAAGTCGCCGAAGGCCGCGGACTGTCCCCCGAACGCAACCGAAAGCCTAGCCGCTACCTGGCCCCTACCTTGACTGTCTGACGAGACAAGGCGCATCGAAACACAGGAGGACTTGCGCCACGCAATCGCGAACCCAACTGCTGAATGTCCGCGCACATCGCTCGAACGATCGCTGTCGCGGCGCGGACATCACTGTCGCAGATGTGTGCCATCTGGGAGGCGCGAAACCTATGTGGCGACGCATCACCCGGTGGGTCGCCGGTAGCGACCTGACGGCAATGATCTGCTTCACCTACCTGTGCATGGCCCTGGCGTGGGTGTTTGTTGCCGAGCTTGTAAACGAGAGACTCGCCCTGCCGGTGGACCAGGCAAGCTACGCCCGCGCCAGCGGCGTGCTCTTCGCGGTCGTCTCCACCCTTGCTATCTTCCTGCTGTACGGCAGATCCGAGAAGCGTCTAAGAGCCCGCGAACAGCACTACCGCACCATCGTCGAGACGACACGCGACGGAATCTGTCTGCTGGACCGGGGCGGAGTCATCACGTACGCGAACCCCAGGATGGCGGAGATGCTTGGTTGCAGCCCTTCGGAACTTGTGGGCCGAGCATTCACGCGGTTCGTGGACGAGCGCTACGCGCCCGGCCTCGAAGCCTACTTCCGAGCTCTGCCGGGCAATGGGGCGGAGCATGAGGAGGTTGAACTCCGCCGTCCGGATGGCGCGCCCTGCTGGGCGGTTGTCAGCGCGGCTCCCGTCCGCGATGGTGAGAACCGCGTGGCAGGCACCGTCGCAGTGGTTACGGACACCACAACCCGCAGACAAGCCGAAAACGTCCAGCGTCTTGCCGCCGTGGGTCAACTTGCGGCAGGCGTGGCCCACGAGTTCAACAACATCCTCGTAGGCATGCTCATGCAGGCCGAACTAGCCGCGATGCGCGACCAGACGGGAAGCACCGAGCCACTGGTGAAGTCCGTGAAAGCCGGCGCGGAGCGGGGCGCATCCACCTGCAAGCGCCTCATGACATTCGCGCGACCATCAAGCCCCCGGCTGGAAACGGTGGCTATCGAGCAGACCATTGAGGCAGCACTTGGGCTGTTGGAGGCCGAACTGCGCGCATCAGACGTCCAGGTCCTGAAGCGATTCGCGCCGCACAGCTGCGCCGTCCGCGGCGACTCCGCACAGCTCCAGCAGGTCTTCACGGAGCTGTTCCTCAACGCCCTGCACGCCATGCCGAGCGGTGGAACCCTTACCGTGACCACCCAGTGTGGGAATGCCCCCGAGGGTGGCTCGTGTGTCGAGATCGCCGTGCAGGACACGGGAGATGGCATCCATCCCGAGCACGTCTCGCGCCTCTTCGAGCCCTTCTTCACCACGAAGGGCGTCCCGGGCGAAAGCGAGGTGCCGGGTTCGGGGCTGGGACTGTCCGCCGCGCACGGAATCGTGACCGCCCATGGTGGACGATTCCAGGTGAGAACCGCTCCCGGTCAAGGCTCCACATTCACACTCATCCTGCCTGGCGGCGCGGCTCACCAGACCGAGGAGCCCCCGCCGCCCATCAGGCGAGCAAGGCCGTCAGCCAGGACCTGCCAGGTGCTGGTGGCAGACGATGAAGAGGAGATCCGGGGATCACTCGAGCAGGTTCTGAGCATATCCGGCTACGCGGTTACAACAGCCCGCGATGCCACCGAAGCCCTCGCCGAGATGGAGCGGGGCCAGGTGGACCTCGTGGTCACGGATCTTCTCATGCCGGGCGGCGGCGGCAGGGCGGTACTCAATCACGTTGCCGAGCGCGGTGGCGACATTCCCGTGGTCGTGATCACCGGGAAGCTCGAGGGCCACGTGGCACAGGAGCTCGCTGCACTTGGCGCCTGCGCTTGCCTGCAGAAGCCCTTCACATTCCAGGAACTGCTGGACGTGGTATCCCAGGCACTGCCAGACGGTACTGCAAACTGAGACATTGGGATCCGGCGCGGGCCCTGCCAGGCCTCTTGTCTGCCGATCCCCCACGGTCCCCGCACCCCCCTCCCCAGATGCCGTCCACACCTCCCCCAGTCACGAATCAGGAAACCCGGACCCCGAAATGAGGGGAATCCCGATTCTGCCTAACTATGCACTGGGGCAGAATAGCTGGTGAAGGTGGGTACTTCCCTTCTCCACCAAGCCAGCACCGCATCCCGCTATCCCGCGTGAGGGTGATGCAACATGGCAGCCAGAGTCCTCGTAGTCGAAGACAACCCGGTGATCGCGCGCTTGTGGGCGCGCCCCCTCGCGAAAGATGGGTATGACGTCGAGATCGCCGAGGACGGGCGTGCTGCCCGCTCTGCCGTGAGTCGCAATTGTCCCGATGCCGTGCTGCTTGA
>JAGPGE010000741.1 GCA_018056145.1 Armatimonadota bacterium | reverse complement strand
GCGTAGGTCCCCCCCCTCGGGTACCGAGTGTGTCGTCTGCTGTCCCGCGGCGCTGCATATGTTTTCGCCAACGGCACGCCCATATCCTTCAGCGTGTCCGGACGGAAACGGCTTCTCAGATCCCTGCGGTCGGTCTGCGGTTGCGCCGGGGCGCAAGGGTGAGTTCCGCGCCCGCCTGGACGCTGCGAAGGAATCGTTGCGTCTGGCCGGGTTGCGGTCAAGTTCCGCATGTGAGCGGCGCCACCGAAGGACGGCAGCCTGAGGGAGAGGAACTGAACAGTCGCATCTCGAAAGCGTGCGGGGGTGACCCGCGACAAATCTCAGATGCTCGGGAGGACGCTGATGAGTTCGCGCTCAACGCTCGAGTCGGTGCCTGCCATCTGGGCGGTTGCGCTGACGGGGCTGATCGTGTTCGGCACGGACGCGGCCCAGGCCGAGCGATCGCGGCCCACGTACGCAAGCCCGCCCCGCTGCATGGTGTGGATGGAAGGCGAGGATTGCGTGGATCACAACTGGCTGGAGGGCCCGGTGGACAACTGCTGGGCCTTTGACTGGGCGGGGGTCCACGGCGGCGTCCTGGACCTGGCCTCGTGGCGGCTGCCGGGGACAGGTGAGAGCTTCTACGCCCGGTTCCCCTTCGAGGTCCTGCAGGCCGGGGAGTACGTCCTGTACTACTTGGGGCGCATACCGGGCGTGTTGGCGAGCCCGCTGGAGTGGTCCATTGACGGCGGGCCAGTCACGGAGGCCCGGGCACCCGATGGCTGGAATCTGCCCGGCGCGCTCGACGTGGTTGCCTCCTTCAAGTACTGCCTGGCGAAGCTCGGCACCGTGCAGTTGGACGCCGGGCGGCACTCGCTCTGCTTCACGGTCCGAAAGAGAACGGGCGACTTCGGGATCGCGGAGATGTACTCGGCGCAGATTGACGCCGTGGGGCTTGCCCCCGCGGAATGGCCGCTTGAGCCCTCTGCCCCACCCACAAAGTCGGCCCCGCAACCTCCGCCATCTTCCGGCGGCGCTCTGGATGATCCCGCTCGGGATGCCCTCCGTATGCAGGCAGGCTCCCTGGCCGCCGAGATCAGTCCCGTGAACGGCGGCCTTCGTCGCATCAGTCGCGGGGCGGAAGCGACGCCGCTCGCAAGCGCCAGTCTGGCGACGCCCCTCCTCACAGTGGAGCGCCGGGACGGCTCGGTCATCGAGAGCGGCAGCGTGGTTCAGGTCACACGAACCGCGTCTGCTACCCTCGTCGAGATGCGAGCCCCGGGGCTCAAGGCAGCCGCCAAGTGGATTGAGGACCCCGGTGCAGGCGAGATGCGCCTGCTGGTCTGGATACGGAACCTGGGGAGCACGGATATCTGGCGCGCGCGTCTGAGTCTGATGCAGGGTCTGGCGATTGGCGGTGACGCGCAAGACGACACCTGGCTGGTGGGTAAGGAGCTGCTGCTACCTGAGAAGACAGTGGGCGAGCGCAGTTGGGTCAGCCCTCACCAGTTCCCCTTCGACCTGACTGCCATCGGAGACCGAGTGGCCTCCGTCTACGCAATGTACGAGGACCGTGAGCTGCTGGACACCCGCGTCGAGTTCGGGCGCGAAGATGACCGCTCCGCTGGGCGTCTGGCCTTCACCAAGTACCCGCGCATCAGGCCCGGCGAGACCTGGACTGCGCCACCGCTGGTCATCGGGTCCTACCCCGGAGGCGACTGGCATCAAGCGGGTGACCGTTTCTCGCGCTGGTGGTACAGTTGGGCGAAGACCCCGCGCACCCCGGATTGGCTGGCAGGCATCGGCGGCCTGAGTGTCGGTGGACCGGATATGCACAAGCCCGGCGCCGTGGAAGCCGGCCTGGAGGAACTCGGAACTGCGCGCCGTGTTTCCGGGATATCCCTCCTCCACGGCGCCGGCTGGTTCAGCTTCGGCACCGAGTGCTGGTACCCGCTGCAGTACCGCCTGAGCGCCGACCACCTGCGCAATATGCGGGAAGTCACGGATGCCTTCCGACACGCCACCGGGCGCACAAGCATCTATACCAATCCGCTGATGCTCAGCCGGGCCACGCCCGACTATGAGCTTTGGGGGCGCGACCTGGCCACCATCGACAGCAAGGGGCGCGTCCAGTTCACCGAGCACCATACCCACCATCACCCGATGTGCCTGCCATACCCAGGGCAGGCGTGGGCGGCGCGCTACCTGCAGGCGGTGGAGCCCGCGGTCATCGCCGGCAAGCCTGACATGCTGTACATGGACCAGCTCGGGGCAGTGCCGGGTCACCTGGACTTCGCGCCGGACAGGCACGGACACAGACACTTCGGGGAGTGGACCAGCGGGTCCGAGGCGTTCGTGCGCACCGTCACTGCCAGTCTGCTTCCGAAGCGCCCGGAACTCGGGACCTTCATCGAGTGCCCCAACCCGGCCCTGCTCCAACACGTGAACCTGAGCTACTACGGAACCAACCGTGTCCTGCGCTACGTCTTCCCCACCTACTACGGCTTCGTCGGTTCAGTGGATTCGGTCTCGGCGGAGAAGGCGCTGGCAGTTGCGCAGGAGGCTCTCCTGACCGGCGAACCGGTCAGCATCAACTACCGCAGCCTCGTCGAGGCGACACCGGAGCAGCAGCAGGCCGTGCGGGAGATCATTCTGCTCAAACAGGCCACGGACCCCATGCTCCGGCAGGCGCGGTTCCGGGACGCAGGGGGTATTGAGCCGCCGACAGGTGTGGAAGCGACCCTGTTCCAGGGCCCGGGGGCAATGTACCTCGCATACGTGAACCGGGCAAATACCGGAGACCCGAGTCTCTGGATCAGCCTGGCGCCGGGGACGGACCCACTGCCACGGGAGGCGCAGGCGTGGACGGTCCGCAGCAGTGAACCGGTGAGACTGGCGGTGCGTGCTGGGGAGATGGGCCGCGTGAGCGTGGCTCTCCCGGATGCTTCGGTCGGGATCATCGAGCTCAGGTGAACTGCCCAACTGGGCGGGATGCCGCTTGCGAGAGTCCGCTATCCCCACGGCAGCATGAGACGGCACACATGCAGGTTACCAGTCGTCTCGGGCGAACTGGGTGGCACGCTGGGACGCACATCCCAGAATCGGGACTTCGCCCAGATCTGGCGCAGGCCTGCTATGAGGTCCTCTGTGGCCT
>JAGPGE010000740.1 GCA_018056145.1 Armatimonadota bacterium | reverse complement strand
CTGGTTGCGAGGGCAAAGGCGATCGCCATCACCCGGCGGCACCCGGCCTCGATGTAGATACCGGTCTGAACCGCGATTTCCGAAGATCGGCTGAAGGAGGGCCGCAGGCCGCTGGACTCCTGAAACTCCGGCGTACCCGCGGGGTAACGTCTGCCAAGCCCCAGGGACATGCCCTCGGTGTTCTCGCGCACCACCACGAGGTCGATGGACTGCGGCTCCACGTGGTTCAGGATAAAGCGCCCGCCGGGCAGGGGACGGATGGGGCGCACGTTCGCGAACTGGTCGAAGCCGAACCGAATGCGCAGGACCAGGCCGCGCACCGCCACCTCCTCGGGCACCACATCGGGCATACCCACCGCGCCGAGGTAGATGGCGTCGAACTGAGCGAGTTCATCCAGGGCCGACTCGGGCATCAGTTCGCTGTGCTTCAGGTAATGTTCGCAGCCCCAGGGAAACTCGGCGAACTCGAAGCGGATGCCCTCACACTCGCCGGCGGCGTTGATGACCTTAATGCCCTCGGGCACGACTTCCTTGCCGATCCCGTCGCCGGGGATGACCGCGATGCGGTGGCCTGCCATGTGTGCCTCCCTGCGAAGACGCCCAGGCGCTAACCTGGGCGTCGATGGTTTGCCGCATGTCCGGCGGCCATCACTCGGGAATCTGGTAGTTTGGCGCTTCCTCGGTGATGGTGATGTCGTGCGGATGGCTTTCGCGCAAACCAGAGCTTGTGATCTGGTAGAACTCGGTCTGTGTGCGCAGGGCCTCGATATCCCCCACACCGCAGTAGCCCATACCGGCGCGCAATCCGCCCACAAGCTGGGTGACCACGGCGGAGAGCGGGCCCTTATACGGAACGCGGCCCTCCAGACCCTCGGGAACGAGTTTCTCCACGGCCACATCCTGCTGGCCGTAGCGGTCCCGGACAGCCTGGCGTTCGCTCATGGCGGCCAGGGAGCCCATACCCCGGTAGACCTTGTACGTTCGGCCGCGATACAGGACGCGCTCGCCGGGGCTCTCTTCGGTGCCCGCGAACAGCGCGCCTATCATCACGCTGGAAGCACCCGCGGCGAGAGCCTTGGTGACATCGCCGGAGAACTTGATGCCACCGTCTGCAATGACCGGGATTCCCTTCTCTTCGGCCACACTCACCGCGTCCATGATGGCCGTGATCTGCGGCACACCGGAACCCGACACAACGCGGGTGGTGCAGCTTGCACCGGGGCCCATGCCGACTTTGACTGCATCGGCGCCCGCAGCGATAAGATCCCGGCAACCGTCGGAAGTCGCGATATTCCCCGCGATCACAGGGGTCTCCGGGAAGGTTTCCTTGAGCTTGGCGACCATCTCGATCACATTGCGCGTGTGACCGTGAGCGGAGTCCAGCACGAGCACATCCACCCCGCGGGAAACCAGGGCCTGGGCGCGCTCCATGCCGTCGGAACCCACTCCCAGCGCCGCGCCCACGCGCAGCCTGCCCAGGTCGTCCTTGCAGGCCTGTGGGTACTTGGCGACCTTCTCAATGTCCTTGATGGTGATGAGCCCCAGGAGCCGAAAATCATCATCCACCACGGGCAGCTTTTCGATGCGGTGCCTGTGCAGGATCGCCTTGGCTTCCTCCAGAGTGGTGCCCTCACGCGCGGTGACCAGACCATCACGGGTCATGGCTTCGCGCACCCGCTTGCTCATGTCGGTCTCAAAGCGCAGGTCGCGGTTGGTCAGGATGCCCACCAGCTTGTCGTTCTCGGTGATCGGCAGGCCTGAGATCTTGTACTTGGACATGATCGCTTCGGCGTCGCCAATGCGCGCGTCAGGGCCGAGGGTGATCGGGTCGATGATCATGCCGCTTTCCGAGCGCTTCACCCGGTCGACCTCGGTCGCCTGCTGCTCCACGTCCAGGTTCTTGTGGATGATCCCGATGCCGCCCTCACGGGCGAGGGCGATGGCGAGTTCGGCCTCGGTGACCGTATCCATGGCCGCGCTGATGAGCGGGATGTTCAGGCGGATATCGCGGGTCAGGCGAGTGGCGACGGAGACCTGGCTGGGCACCAGGTCCGACTTGCGCGGGACCAGAAGGACGTCATCAAAGGACAAGGCTATTCTGGGCTGATTGTTCATCACCGGGCCCCACCTCGCTTTGGATCAGAGTGCGGTGCTCTGGGATGCGACGTACTGCTGCTTCCATTCCTCGTCCTGCGGGTCATCGAACACGATTCCCTTCCATATCAACTCCGTAAAGTCGTAAGGGCGCTTCAGGAAAGCCATGAGTTCCGGCGCATCGGCCCCGGACGGGTACAGACCCTGCCCGGCGATCAGCCCCAGTTCAGGTACATCCGCGCACCGGGCCTGACGCAGGACCGGAACGTTCTTGTACCGCGGATTGGTGACCCAGCCGCGATCTTCGGTGCGGTACCAGGCGAAGCCCTGGCAGAGCTCGGCCCCGCCATAGACCGAGGCGAAATCCGAGCAGACCCAGTTCGTGGTGACCAGGACGTTGTCCGGGTCGGGGTTGATGGTCACATGGCCAAAGTTCGGCGGCATGACGGCCTTCTCGCCCTGGTGGCACTCAAGCGCGATGCAGTTCGTGACCTCCACCGATTCCGGCCCGGCGTTGATGTCCGTGACCTCCTGCATCAGGAAGATCGCGGTTCCGTAGGCGACCTCGTAGACTTCCGGATAACTCGGGCCACCGTGCCAGATGGGTGGGTGGTAATGGCCGGAAGTCTTCATGAGTTCCTGCCCGAAGAGATGCTGGCGGAAAACGCTGAGGTCATAGCGCAGGCGGTGGATGCGCAGGAGGTCCTCCTTGCCGCGCAGGCCGAGATTGCGGTACATCCAGTAGACGATCTCCTGCTCCATTCCGGCGACGCAGGAGGGGTCCTCGAGGATCGGCGCGAGCGCCCCGAAGCTGCGTGTGGAGTACTCCGGGCGCTGGATTTGGGCGTCGGGTGAGTCCACGAAGGCGATGCGGCAGGTGTCAGGGTCCAGGTAGATACTGAGCCCGGCGTCGGTCAGAAGTTGCACTGGAGTGAGTCCTCCGGATGGTGAGTGATTCTGTGGGACAGGCGATCCTACCTGTCCTCCATTCGCCGTCAGTCTTCTGCCGCCCCCACCGGGGACTCTGGGTGGACCGTCTCTCACC
>JAGPGE010000739.1 GCA_018056145.1 Armatimonadota bacterium | reverse complement strand
CATCACCACCAAGGCCGTGCCGCAGGCCGATGGCAGCTACCGTCTCTTCGGACAGAAGATGTGCATATCCGGCGGCGATCAGGATCTGACCGAGAACATTGTTCATATGGTGCTCGCTCGTATACAGGGAGCACCACCGGGTGTACGTGGAATCTCGCTGTTCCTCGTCCCGAAGCTATTCTTCATTGCGGGCTTGCTCGCATGTCATGTCAGGGAAAGTGCCAAGTTTGACCCAAACCATGGCCACCCCCAATCGCTTGACCACGTAGAAGGCGCGCACTCCGGTGTGCGTCATACGCATTGCCAACTTTGGTGTTTCGGTGTCATAGATCACCTGGCGCTTACCCGCAGCGGGGGCAACCAGACCGGCCAGGAGGGTCTTGGTGAGCTTTTGATGATTCGCAGTAGCCACGGTGTCCACCTTTCCATTTTTGGGCTAGCACCGGGCTAGCACCGGGCTAGCAAACAGGGGATGATTTCGTAAAACTTCGTGCTAGCCCGTTAAGTCTATTATGCCGAGTTCATTGGGAAAGTATAGATTTATTCAGGTGCATTAATTAGTGGGTCTATGTATACCTGCTAATTCGTAATGAGAAGGTCGGGGGTTCGACTCCTCTCTCCGGCACCAGATCCGAAAGAAAAAGCCCGCTATGTAAGTCATAGCGGGCTTTCTTGTTCTCTGCGGCCGTATAGCCACCATGTAGCGAATCGGGCTGAAGAACGGCAAAGTTCCCCCAGTGTGTCCCCACAACCTTTGCCCTGGCGGGCGTACGTCTCAGGGAATGTAGTTCAGCGTCTCCGGCAACGGCAGATCGATCGGCGTCTCGAACAAGGGCCCGGCGCCATCCGGATCGACGACGGTCGAACCCTGGCTGGCAAAAAAGGTGGCGAGCTGGTCTTGCGCCGCAATCGCAAAATTCCGGGTGTTGGCGCCACCGATCGCCGTCAGGAAGCCATGCGGATCCTTGGGAAGGCTAGCGTCCTGCGCATACACCAGGTCATATTGATAGAAGGTTTGCCGATCGGCCAGGTCGCCGGCGCGCAGGATGGCGGTCGACGTCGGGTTGGGCGATTGCTGGTCACCCTTGGCGTTCTGCAGGATCACCGGCCGCACGCGGACGCCCGGCAACGGCTGCTTGCGCAGCAGCGGCGCGTAGCTGACGTTATTGCCGGACTGGCCGACCCACTCGCCGCGGTCGAACATCTGCGCGATGGCAGTTGCACCGGGCACGTTGTTCACGAGGACCGGTTGGTTGCGCAAGGGGATGCTCTCCTCGAAGCGGAGGTTGTTCGGCGGTGCAACCCCTGGCGCGGGCGGAAGATTGATGAGCGAAGGCGTGCGCGCGGCGAGGTCTGTGCCGCGGGACGCGATGCGGAACCCGCCGAGGCGCGTGGTCTCGAACAGCGAGCCGCCGGCCACGTTCAGCACCGATGCCTGGATAGCGGGCTCCAGCGCGACGAACGAGCCCCCGTAGATTCCGCCCCAGGACTGTCCGGCGTAGTAGATGCGCCGGGCGTCGAGGTCCGCGCTTCCGTCGCCGTCCACGTCCACGCCCGCCCGGATCTGCCGCACGAGATGGAACAGGTCGGCCACCGTCTGCCGGATGCCGTCGCGCGAGCCGATCATCGAGAGGTAGGGCGGTTTGGCCGAGGCCCCCTCCGTCCCGCCGAAAGTTCCGTCGCCGTTGACGTCTTCGGAACGCCCGCCCGCCGGGACCACCACGGTCCGACCGGCCGCGTTGGTGACCTCCAGGGTTCCCAGCGGACCGCCGCCATGGCCCATACCGTTGATGGCGACCGTCGCGATGCCCTTGGCCGCGAGGCTGGATGCGACATTCCACGCACCGTTGTTCATGGATCCGCCGAAGCCGTGGCCGAAAATCATCACCGGCCATCCGCCCGCCGGGCGCGGGCCGGTCGGGAGGAAGACCTGCACGACCACGTCATGGGTCGAGAAAGGCTGCGGCACGCCTTCGAGCGTCGCCACGCCCGGGATGTAATAGTCGGTGTTGAGATAGCGCTGCGCCTGGTAGCGTCCGTAGGCGACTTGGCCAACCACGGCGCCTCGCAAGTCGAGGTCCGCGAGCGAGAGGGTCGACGCGGCAAACGTCGGCAGCCCGGTGGTCTGCCGCTGCAGCCGAATGCTTGCCAGCGAAGCGCGATCGAACAGGGCACGGACTGGCGCGCCCGCTTGCGTGCCGATCATGAAATCCACGGCAGCCGCTGGCGTGCTCGCCTGCACCGCTTGTTGGATGCGGGTCAGCTCGATCGTGGAACTGCGCGTGGTGAACAGGCTGGCCGCGATGAGGTTCTCGCCGGGTGGAACGACGTTCATTGCTTCGGCCAGCGCGGTGGCGTAGGCGGTGCCATCGGGACCCGAGGCCTTACCCGTCGCCGCATTGTGCCAAGCGCCCCGGGAAAGGCGACGCCCTTGCAGGTCGCGGATCCCATCGGTCACCACGAGCAGGTAGCGGGCGTGCTCCGCCAGCAGTTGGTCGCTCTCTACGAAGATGGTTTTCGTCGCAGAATCCCACGTCGCCTGGTTGATTCCTACTCGCTGACCACGCGCGGCGCCGGTTTGCGCATCACCCACCTGCAGCAGGTAAACGGTGTCGGTTGTGATCGTGGCGGGATCGATGTCGCCGGTGAAGGGGATCGAGATGCGCGGTTGCGTATTGAACCCGTCGAGCGTGTTGATCAGGCTCAGGTCCGCGCAGTCGCTCACGCGCACACTGCAGTCAGGAAGCGGCAGCGCAATCCGCCGAGCCGTGTACTGGGTGGTGTCGGAGACGGTGAAGCGGTCCGACGGGAACGGCGTAGCGTCCACGCTGGAGGTACTGAGCTGGACGCTCACGTCCGAAAGCTCCTCGCCGCCGGAGCACCCGACGGCGAGAACCGAACATGCGGCCAGCGCCGAGAGGAAAGCTGCGGACCGCGGGAAACGGCCTGCGTTGGAGTCGGGGAAGGGGCGAGGGATGCGCATGTTGTCTCCTGTTGGATTGGCTTCTTGCCTTCATGCGGGGTCTCCTCGTTTTCAGTGCAATAAGTGACGGTACGAAAAGCTAGCACTGGCGCGGAGGTGGTGTTGGTAGATCGTTGATTTCATTGACTTTCCTGTTCACTTTCAAATCTGCGATTCGTGG
>JAGPGE010000058.1 GCA_018056145.1 Armatimonadota bacterium | reverse complement strand
GCCGATTCGGTGCTGGACATGCCGATGTGGCGCATGCCCGAGGCGATCCTGAGTGAGGCCACGGTGGTGACCTTCCCCCGACCGGGGTTCGATCTCGGGCGCATTGGCGAGGCCCTTGGCGACGGGTTTGCCGGGCGGGTACGGGTGCTCGAAGGGCCAATGATCGCGCTCTCTTCATCAGATATTCGAGCCCGCGTGGCTCGTGGGCTGAGCATTCGTTACATGGTGCCCGATGCGGTCGACCAATACATTCGCGCCCACGGGCTGTATCGTTCGGAATGACCGGGCCTGGGCCCGTGAGAGCTTGCGTGACTGGTGACCCATGCGACAGGCCTATCCCGTCCCCTTCATCAACAGCCTGATCCACCTGGCGGCCATCGCGCTTCTCGGGGCCATTGCGGCGGGAGCGATTGACAGCGTCCGCGACCCCAATTCCCCGGCGCGGTTTCCCAGTGGCTTCCCGCACATGCTCACTCCACCGCCGCGGCTGTCGGGAATGGGTGTGGGACCGGCCCGGATTTTGCTGGTTGGCGCCGATGACCGCGATTCTCGGGGGCGTGCGGACACGATCATCGTCGCGTACCTCAATCCGCGCAGCAATCGAGCCGCGTTGCTCTCCATCCAACGCGACACCCTCGTGGACATCCCCGGCCACCGGCGGGATAAGATCAACCACGCCTACAAGTTCGGCGGCGTACCCCTGCTGAAGACCTGCGTGGAGCGTCTGATCGGGCAGGGCCTGGACGGGTACGTGAAGCTGGACTTCGAGATTTTCCAGGAGTGCGTGGACAAACTGGGCGGGGTGGAAGTCACCGTTGGCGATCCCGAAGGCCGGGGCCGAGGCATGAACTACGATGACAATGCCGACGGTCTGCACATTCACCTCAGGCCCGGGAAGCAGATCCTGAACGGCAAGAAGGCCATCGGCTTCGTGCGCTACCGCAAGGATAGCGACATCATGCGGGCCGAGCGCCAGCGCGAGTTCCTCAAAGCCGTGGTGCGCCAGCATTTCCGGCCGTCAGGCCTCCCACGCACCGTTGGAGCCGCCAAGCACGCACTGAAGAACGTGGATACAGACATCCCCACAGGGCGCGCGCTCGCAATGGCCACTGCGCTCGCGGGAATCAAGCCCGAAGACATCATGACCGAGATGCTGCCGGTCAAACCGGCCCCCGCACACGGCGTCTACTACAGCCGGGTAGACGAGGACAAGGCCCGGCAGCTGCTTTCCGACCTGCGCGCGTTCCTCCAGGAGGAGAAGTCGGGTACGGTTTCGGTGAAGGACTGCGGGGTCGTTGTGTTGAATGGTTCTGGAAAGGCCGGCGCTGCGGGAAGGCTTGCAGACCGGCTCAGGGCCGAGGGGGTCATGGTGACCAGCGTGGGCAATGCCGAGGATTCCAGTCACTCCCGGTCGGAAATCCGCTACCAGCCGGCATCGCGGGGCGCGGCAGAGGAGATCCGGCAGATGCTCGGGGCCGCGTCAGCGAAGCTCGTGGAGGATGAAGACTTCGACGCACCAGGCGCCGCAGGCATCGTGATCACGGTAGGGAAAGACATCGCGTCCGGCAGTTGAGCCGGAGATTGTTACCGGGCCCTGGACAGGCCCGGGGAGGTGCGAATGGCGATCGAACCGCTGGAGAAGGCCCTGCTTCTCGCTGAGGGGATGGAACAACGGCGCGCACTGGACGTAATGGTACTTCACATGGAGGAACTCATGACAGTGACGGACTACTTCGTCATCTGTCACGGGCGATCCCAGACCCACGTGGATGCCATCGCCGAGAGCCTCGAGGAATGGGCGGAGCAGCACGGCCTGCGGCATTCGCACCGTGAAGGCGGGCGCGGATCAACCTGGGTCATTCTCGACTACGGCAGCGTTGTGGCCCACATTTTCACCGAAGAGGCGCGCGAGTTCTACGACCTGGAGCGCCTGTGGGGAGACGCGCCGGTTGTGGAACACGTGGCCGAAGCCTGACGGGGGAGCCTGCTTCAGATGGCTGAAGACCCGCGCGAGATCATCCGTCGCCGTGTGCAGGAGACCCGGCAACGTCAGGCCGAACAGGACCGGATGGCGGAACTGTGCGACGTGGTGCGAATTGCCCTTGCCCGTAACGACGGGGCTGAAGCGGTGCGCGCCGCCGAGAGTCTCCTGGAAGCCTACCCCGAATCGACCACTGCTCACGAACTCATGGGCGACGCGCTCATGTTGGCCGGCAAACGCACCCGCGCCAAGGATGAGTACAAGCGGGCGATGGAAATCGAGCCTGCAAACGCGGACGCCGAGCGCAAGTTCGCGGAAGCGATGCTGTTCATCGGCCAGGTGGAGCGCACCCGCGACATCCTGACCAGTGGCGATATCAGCATGCTGCGGGGTGCGGTGCACAAGGACCCGAAACACGCGGCCATGCGTTCGGTGCTCTTCCCAGGCCTGGGCCAGCTCTACAATGGCGACTACGAACGCGGTGTGATCACTGTGCTCCTGGCATTCGTGCTGTTCGGGCTGGCCGCATGGGGCATCATGGAGTTCTTCACCTCCGCCGTTATCACCAGTTCGGACCCCATGAGCGCCGGGGAGATCGTGGGGGCGCTGGTGGGCTGCATCGGTTACGTCTCGCTTCTGGGCTGGAGCGTATGGGACGCCCAGCGCAGTTCGGGCGAAGAATCCGCTCCCACAATTGATCCGGACGCGGTCCGGAAGTAGCCCGTGAGACCGGAGCCTCCCCGCCCGAGCAGACCAGCCAAGCCCGATCAGGAGCCGGCATCCGCCATCGTTCGGCCCGTCAAGCCCCTGGAACTTGAGATTCGCCAGGGATGCACGGACTGCGCTGTCGAGGGAGGCATGGCGGCCTTCATCATCGCATGGGCGGGTGAGACGGCGCCCGTGCTGGATGAAGGACTCGCAGCCCGGCTGGGGCGAATTGCCCAGGCATTCGGCGCATACGGCGCTCTGTCCCCGCAGGAGCGCGAAGTCCTGTGCCGCAAGACCATTCAGGCGCTGAGCCTGTACCAGAGCAGGATCGCTTCCGAGTCAGGCTCCTCTTCCCCACCTCCAGGTCCACTGCGCTTCCTCAAAGGCGTCGGCCCCAAACGCGAGGCCCAACTGGCCCAACTGGGCATCCGCACCCCGGTGGACCTTCTGCGGCACTATCCCTCGCGCTACGAAGACCGCTCCCGCATGCAGACTGCCGCGAGCCTTGAGCACCGCGAGCGCGCGTGCCTACAGGTGGAAGTGACCGGTCCGGGTGAGTGCAGGCGCCGGGGCAAAATGGCGGTCGCGGAAGTCCCCGCGAAGGATGCATCGGGTGATGTCAACCTGGTGTGGTTCGGCCAGCCGTACCGGGCCAGCCAGTTCGACGCGGGCACCGTGCTGCTGGTGACCGGGCAGGCCATGGTCCACAAGGGCACCGTGAGCCTGCACGTGAGCGGGACGGAACTGATCCAGCGCCCCGGTGAGGCGGCGCCCGAAGAGCCTCCCGATGGCATCGTGCCCGTGTACCCATTGGGCGCAGGACTGACACAGGCATTCATGCGGAGCCTGATCCGGCGCGCTCTGGAGGCCTGCGAGCCTCTGCCGCCCGGGGCTGTTCCGGAGCACATCGCGCGGGAGCATGGGCTGATGGGCTACCCCGAGGCCCTCCGCGAATTGCATGCTCCGTCCAGTGACGAGACTCGGGCGAAGGCACGAGAGCGCATCGTCTTTGAGGAGCTCTTCGTGCTCCAGGCGGCCCTTGCCCGTCGCAGGCGACAACACGCGGCGACCCGGGCCGACGCTGGCCTGCCTGCCCGGGAACTGGTTGACCAGTTCGTGGAATCCCTCCCCTTCGCACCCACGGGGGCGCAGTCCCGGGTGCTGAATGACCTCGCCGCGGACCTGGAAGCCGCTGCCCCGGCGTGCCGGCTGATCCACGGGGATGTGGGCGCCGGGAAGACGATCTGCGCGGCTTTTGCGCTCCTCGCGGCTGCGCTGCAGGGACGACAGGCCGCACTTCTCGCTCCCACTGAACTGCTGGCAGAGCAGCACTTCGCCACTCTGGCCCAACTCCTGGGGCCCTTCGACGTTTCCTGCGCGCTGCTGACGGGCTCAACCGGGGATTCCGCGCGCAGACACGCTCTCGGGCGCATTCAGCGCGGTGACGCCCGGGTCATCGTGGGCACTCACGCCATCTTCCAGGAAGCCGTCACTTACCGGGATCTCGCAGTGGCGGTGGTGGATGAGCAGCACCGTTTCGGCGTCCGTCAACGCGCGCAACTGGCTGCAAAGGGGCTGCACCCGAACCTGTTCTTCATGTCCGCGACGCCGATACCCCGCACTCTTGCCCTCACCGCCTACGGCGATTTCGACGTGTCCGTGCTCGACGAAATGCCCCCGGGCCGGACGCCGGTGGTCACCCATCTCGCGTGGGGCAACAGACGCAATGCCGCCTACGAGACAGTGGCCGGGCGTCTGGCGAGGGGAGCGCAGGCTTACGTCATCTGCCCTCTGGTGGAAGGTCAGGAGGGCGAGACCGCGTCGGCGGAGCGTGAGTTCCGACGGCTCTCGCTGGGGCCCTTCGCGTCTTTCAAGCTGGGGCTGTTGCACGGCAGGATGGACTCAGAGCGCAAGAACCAGGTGATGTCAGAGTTCCGCGAGGGAAGGCTGGAGGTCCTGGTCTCAACAACCGTGGTTGAGGTCGGGGTAGATGTCCCGAATGCCACCGTGATGCTCATCGAGAATGCCGAACGCTTCGGACTGGCTCAATTGCACCAACTTCGAGGCCGGGTGGCGCGGGGCAGGCAAGCAGGTATCTGCATTCTGATGACCCGTGCCGGGACGCCTGAAGTGGTGGAACGTCTGCGGGTGCTAGAGCGCACAACCAACGGGTTCGAGATCGCCGAAGAGGACCTGCGCAGGCGGGGTCCGGGGGAACTCGCGGGCACCCGCCAGAGCGGCCTGCCCGACCTGCGCATGGCTGACTTGCTCGCGGACACTCCCGCGCTGGTGAAGGCGAGAGCCGAAGCCTTCGCGGTGATGGAATCCGACCCGGACCTGACATTGCCCGAGCACCAGACGCTCCGGGAAGCACTGTCGGGAGACGGTGACGGATTGGGAGCCTGGGCGCTCTGATCAAAGCAGGTGCGGGAACTTGCCGAAGCGAACACATACCCGAGCGCCGCGGTTCGGCGAAGCGCACGAACATCGCTGGGGAGGCGGTCTGCATGACCCGCACAACCACGGCTGTGATCGCAATTCTCGTCATCGTTTGCGTCCTGCTGGCCGGCTGCCCGGCCCCCCCTGGCCAAGTCACGAACGCACAGAGCACCCCTCCCGTTGGGCCGGGGAATGCCCCCGCGCCCGAAGAGGTGGGCGAAACCGAGGCCGGACCCGCACTGAACCCCGATCAGGTGCCCTCAAATCGCGCCCAATTCGAGGCCTGGGTCCGGGCGACCTCTCCCCACGCACCACGGACGCGGGACGAGAAGGAGGCAGTGGCAGCGCTGGATGAGTGGTTGCGGACCGAATGCGAGATGGTCGATCTGACGCTCCTGCCTGCCCCGGACTGCGAGAGCAAACAGATGCCTGACAGGTACCTTGATTGGTACAAAGAAAGTGACCTGGGGGTCTATCTGTGGGACAATCGTGTTCCCCCGGACCTCAGGCTCGTGGCAGGACCGCCTCAGGCTTGTTCGTGGTGCATCGCCCACATGGGCAAGGAAGGGGGCAAGTGGGTGCTCATGAAAGCCACGACCTACGAAGACGAGCACGGGGAAGTGGTCCTCTACGAGCGCGGGAAAGGCTTCGTCGCACGAGAAGACGCCCCGGGCGATTAGCGGGCGCCAGGTGGACCGGCAGCCTATCTGCCCCTGTACAAGACCCCTCCAAACCGGGTATATGTATTCCCCGGCCCGAGTTCGGCCTGCCACAGACATCCATGGTTACCGGTGATAAGCGATGGCGTACAAGGTCTGCAAGTTTGGTGGAAGCTCCCTGGCCGAGTTCGACCAGGTCAGGAAGGTGCTGGATATCGTCACCAGCGACCCGAGCCGGCGCATTGTGGTTGTATCGGCGCCCGGCGACCGGCTGAGCGTGAAGGAGTCCGGCGGCAAGGATATCAAGGTCACCGAGCTCCTGATCAAGGCTGTCGAGGCCCACAGCATCAGCACCGACTACACCCACTACCTCGACGAGACCGTATCCCGCTATGATGAGATCCGGGCAGGTTTTGGTCTCCCTGATGAACTGACCGAGGAGATCCGGGCAGACCTGCAGGCCCGGCTTGACGAGCCCGGCCTTGACGCCGAACGCTTTCGGGATCTGGTGATTGCCGGCGGCGAAGATAACATGGCGCGCCTGTTCGCCGCGATTCTCAACAAACTCGGGCACCCCGCGCAGTATGTTGACCCCTGCGAGGCCGGGATGCTTCTGGATGACAAGCGCTGCGTCCTGCCGAAATCCTACGACCTGCTGGCCTCCCTGCGCGACCTCGAGGGGATTGTGGTCTTCCCAGGGTTCTTCGGCTATACCGAGCCCGATGAGGACTGCCGGCAGTACCTGGTCACCTTCCCGCGCGGCGGTTCGGACATCACGGGCGCAATCGTTGCGGCGGCGGTGCGTGCGGACATCTACGAGAACTTTACGGACAAGGACGCGGTCTGCGCCGCGAACCCCAATATCGTCCCCAATGCGAAACCGGTGGCGCACCTCACTTACCGCGAGATGCGCGAGCTCTCCTACTCGGGCTTTAACATCTTCCAGGAGGAAGCCCCGCTCCCGGCCATGCACCGGGACATCCCCATCAATATCCGCAACACCAACGCCCCCGATGCGCCGGGAACCATGGTCACCCGCAGCCGCGAGAGCGAACCGGGGCAGGTCATGGGCATCGCCAGCAAGGACGGATTCTGCACGCTTCTGGTCAGCAAGTTCCTTATGAACCGTGAAGTGGGCTACGTGCGCAAGCTCATGCACATCATCGAGCAGGAGGAGGTGCCGGTGGAGCACATGCCCTCCGGCATCGACGACGTCTCGGTCATCCTGCGCAAGAGCGATCTCAAGGGCGGCAAGGCGGGCATCATCCTCGACCGTATCCGGGCGGAGCTTGAGCCTGATGAGGCGCGGATCATCCCCGCCGTGGACGATGACGGCAAGTCGGCCGAGCCGGGGCTGGCGCTGATCATGGTGGTTGGCGAGGGGATGAAGGACACGCCGGGGATCACCTGCAGGGTCGCAACCGCGCTGGCGGAGAGGAAGATCAACATTGAGGTCCTCAACCAGGGCGCCAGCGAGATCAGCCTCATGGTCGGAATCAGCGAGAGCGACCTGGACGGAGCCGTGGAGGCGCTTCACGCAGAGTTCTTTGAATAGGTTCGGATGCGGACACGCCGCCTGAAACGCGAGGCCTGCGATGCTCAGAACCGTCCTGCTCAGTGCAGTCGCATCAATATGCCTGTCGGGTGTGAGCATGGCGGCCGAGTACTTCGTCTCGGCCGGCGGGGCCGATGAGAACGCCGGGAGCCGCGAGGCGCCGTGGCGGACTCTGGCGAAGGCCAATGCCACGCTGGCTCCGGGCGACAGGGTCACGCTTCTGGACGGGACTCACGACGGGATCATCGAGCCTGGACAGTCTGGCGAGCCCGGGCGACCCATCACCTACCGCGCTGAGAACCCCCTGATGGCGGTGATCACGGGAGGGCCTGCGTCCGACGGCGACCGCACCTGCGTGCGTCTCAAGGACCGCTCTCACATCATCGTGGATGGCCTGTACATGCTCCCCACCGCGCGCGGCTGGATGAAACTGGACCGCGCGAACAACTGCGTCATCCGCAATTGTCGGATGGAGAACGCGATCGGCCACTACTCCCCCATCACCTGCACCGACTGCCACTACAACCGTTACGAGCACCTGGAGTGCTGGCGGTCCAACTCCATCGGCGCCGACGGCCACGTGGGCGGGGACATGTGGAACAACTACAACGTCAGCCACTGCGTCTTCGACCGGGTGCACATCAGCCGCGCCGGCCACCGGCCGTTCGGGCTTTGGTTCGACTGCCCGAACAATGTGGTGCGCCGCTGCATATTCGACTGCCGGTGGGGACGCAACTTCGAGTTCTTCTCCACTCCGCGCCTGTTAGTGGAAGACTGCGTCATCACCAACGGCTTCGACGGTTCGGGGTCCGCGGACGGCCGCGCGAAACTCTTTATCATCGACTCCATCTTCCGCCGCAATGTGGTCTATCGCAACTACTACGGCCCGATGGTGATCAACGCCTACAAGTACGAGGACCTGCCCACCTTCGGCATGATGCGCTCGCGGCTATACAACAACACCTGGGCGCGGAACCACGAGTACGGATACGAAATGGTGGACCTCAACCAGAAGCCCGATCCGCACATGGTCCACGGGAACGTGTTCCAGAACAACATCTTCGCGTTCAATGACCCCGGCGGGGACGGTCTCGCGCTGTATCTCGTGAGCAATATCGCGGAAGACAACCGGTTCCTCCACAACCTGCTGTATGGCGACAAACCGGGATGCAAGACGGTCCGCTATGACTGGGCCTGGCCCGCCCACAATAGGTGGGACGGCCTGCGCATGACCGCAGAGGAAGCCAACGAGATCAAGCCCGGACAGTTCGCGGGGAACATCGACGCGGACCCGCTCTTCGCGGACATGGAGGTCGACGACTACCGCCTGAGCACACGAAGTCCGGCGATTGATGCGGGCGCGCCCCTTGCGAAAACGACAGCAAGCGGGTCCGGGCGGATGGTCGCGGTGGATGATGCCCGCTGGTTCTACGATGGCTTCGGGATTCCCGGCGAGGTCGGCGACATGGTTTTCGTGGGCGCCGGGAAGACTGCCGCGGTGGTGGTAAAGGCGGATATCGAGGCGAACACGCTGACGCTGGACCGGGACCTTGCATGGCAGCAGGGGGACGCCGTGACAGTGGCCTACAATGGTTCCGCACCCGATCTTGGCGCATATGAGACCGGCGCGGAGCACCAGGATTGGTACCGCGCGCCGGTGATCCCCCCGAACCTGCGCGTGGAGACAATGGAGACCGCTACGGAGCCGGTGGTGGTGACCGACTTCGAGGTAGACAACCAAGAGGAGTGGCATTACTACTGGAACTTCTCGCGCCAGCGCGCCACGGTGACGAAGCTTGAGACGCAGACGGCGGCTTCCGGCCAGCGCTCGATGCGCGTCGAAGCCACGGGCGATGGCGCCACGCTCTCATGTGACATCAAGCCCCGCTGGTGGGACATCGACCGCTTCCCCACAGTCCGGGTGGCGTACCGGATTCCGCCCGGAGTGCCTGTGGGCATGTGGGTCCATCCCTTCAAGGCGGCCGCCTGGGGGACCGGGCAGGTCTGCGTTGCGGCCAGCCCAGCGCTGAACCCAGGTGCGGCCCCGGTGCTGCCGGGGAAAGTGCTGCTGGATGACGACCAGTGGCACGAAGTCGAGCTTGATGCCCGGGCGATCCGGCAGGTATACCCGGACGTGCGCTTGCTGCAGATGTTCCGCTTCTGGACCAACGCCAACGGCAAGCAGGGCCAGCAGTTCTGGTTCGACAACTTCCGCATTCTCCCCGCTGGTGACGGCGGGTAGGCAGCCCTGATATCACGGAAGGAGATGGGATGCATGCCGGAACTGGTGACAGGCCAGAAAGCCCCACAGTTCTCACTACCTGCAAGCACCGGGAACAAGGTGGCGTTGAAGGATTTCAAAGGTAAGAGCGTCGTGGTCCTGTATTTCTACCCCCGGGACAACACACCGGGCTGCACGAAGGAGGCCTGCAGCTTCCGTGATTTGCAGGCGGAGTTCGAGGAGGCGGGAGCGGTCATCCTTGGCGTCAGCACCGACAGCCTGGAATCCCACGACAAGTTCGCGGCGAAGTACGAACTGCGGTTTCCCCTACTGGCCGACAAGGACGCGGAAGTGGCGACGAAGTACGGGGTCTGGCAGGAGAAGAACATGTACGGCAAGAAGTCGATGGGCATCGTGCGCACCACTTTCGTCATCGACAAGGACGGCAAGATCGCGAAGATCTGGCCGAAGGTGAAGGTCGAGGAGCATGCGGACGAAGTGCTGGAGTTCGTGAAGTCGCTGGGGTAGCGGAGGCTATCGGGCCCGGCCACCGCCAAATCGACCGGCCTGCCGTCTGCAGACAGGCCCGGAGAGGTTAGCCGTCGATGCTCACTGTGACGATCGATGATAGGACCGTTCGCGTACCTGAGGGCGCCACTATTCTCGAGGCCGCAAGGCTCGCGGGAATCGAGATACCTACTCTCTGCTATCGTGAGGGTTGCCGTCCCGAGACCTCGTGCCTGGTGTGCGTGGTGCGAGTGGACCGAGGCAACCGGCTGGTGCCGGCGTGCGCAACCAAGGTCAGCAATGACATGACGGTGGAGAGCGAGACCCCGGAAGTCCTCGCGGCGCGGCGAACCGCGCTGGAACTGCTCCTGGGCGACCATCTCGGCGACTGTCTCGGCCCGTGCCACACCGTCTGCCCGGCGCATATGGACATCCCGCGAATGATCCGCCATATCGCCGCGGGTGAAATGGATGAGGCGGCGCGGGTGGTGCTGGAGCACATTCCCATCCCCTCGATCTTGGGCCGCATCTGCCCTGCTCCCTGCGAGAGGGCCTGCCGCCGCGCGGATGTGGATTCCCCCGTGGCGATCAGGCTCCTCAAGCGGTTCGTGGGCGACTACTTGCTGGGCCGCGAGACGCCCCTTCCCGGCGAGTACGCGCCGGATTCGGGCAAACGCGTGGCCATCGTCGGCGCCGGGCCTGCCGGGCTGTCAGCGGCCTGGTACCTGCGGCGCATGGGCCACGCTTGCACCATTACCGACGACCGTCACGAACCCGGCGGGATGTTGCGCTGCAGCGTGTCCGAGGAATCCTTGCCGCGACGGGTGCTTGACGGCGAGATCAGCGCGATCCTCGCGGCGGGTATTGAGCTGCGCTCCGGAGTGCGTGTGGGCGTGGACCTGCCACTATCTGCCCTGAGAAACGAGTTCGATGCCGTGCTCCTTGCTACGGGTGACCCAGCGCAGGGACCTGGAATCGGCGTCGAGATCACCCCGGTGCGTGCGACCCACGAGACTGGGTTGGCGGGCGTTTTCGTCGCGGGTTCGGCGCTCGCACCATCGCGAATGGCGGTGCGCGCAGTAGGCAGCGGACGATCCGCCGCGCTCGCGGTGAATGAGTTCCTGCACGGTCGGGCGCCCAGGGGCGAAGCACGCCTGTACACCGTGCGCATGGGCCGCCTCAGCCCCGAGGAGCTGGCGGAGTTCGCAGCGGACACACCGAAACACGGGCGCATTAGCCCATCCGCGGGTGAGGCGCGGGGCCTCCTGGACGAGGAGGCCGAGGCGGAAGCGGATCGCTGCCTGCACTGCGACTGCGCCGGCCTGGACAAGTGCGCGCTGCGGCTCTGGGGCATGAAGTACGGGGCCGATCTGCGCATCTGGTCCGGTGACGAGCGCAAATTCCGGCGCGAGACCACGCACCCTGATCTCGTCTACGAGCCAGGCAAGTGCATCGCCTGCGGGCTGTGTGTGCAGATTGCCGAAGGCGAGCGGGCAGCCCTGGGCCTGAGTTTCATCGGGCGTGGGTTCGAACTGCGCGTCGGCGCTCCCCTGGGAGCGGATTACAGCGCGGCACTGTCCGAGTTGGCCCTGGAATGCGCGCAGGCGTGTCCCACGGGGGCCCTGGTCTACGTTCACCGTCCGGTTCCCGTCCGAACTAGCCGGGACACGGAGGCGTCAGAACCCGCATGAGCCAGCTTCCGGACAGACTTGTCGTGGAGAACCTGACCAAGCGTTTCATGCTTCCCGACAACACGCCGCTGACGGTGCTGGATGCGGTGTCGTTGCAGGCGGACGCCGGCGACACGGTGGCCATCGTCGGCCCATCAGGTTCGGGCAAGAGCACACTCCTGAATATCATCGGCGGCCTGGAGCCGCCGACAGCCGGCACGGTCCGGCTCGGCGAGACGGACGTGACCGCGCTCGCAGGGGCTGCGCTTGCCCAGTACCGGGCGAAGCGCGTGGGGTTCGTCTTCCAGGATCACCACCTGCTCCCGCAGCTCAACGCGGTGGAGAACGTGCTGGTGCCTACCCTAGCTGCTCCGGGCGCGGACGACGCTGAGGCCCGTGCGCGAAAGTTGCTGGATCAGTTGGGCCTCGCGGCGCGCGCGGACGCCTTCCCGGCCCGGCTCTCAGGCGGCGAGAGGCAGCGCGTGGCTGTGGCGCGGGCACTCATGAACCGCCCCGGACTGCTCCTATGCGACGAGCCCACGGGCAACCTCGACCGCAGTACGGGCGAGCAGATTGTGTTGTTCCTGCTCGAACTTGCCCGGAATGAAGGCGCGACGGTACTGATGGTGACTCACAATCTGGATCAGGCGGCGCGGATGGGCCGGACCTTTGCGCTATCAGACGGTAAGCTCTCCCCGCTTGACACGTCCCCGGAGGCTTCGGCTTGACCCTCGCGCGTCTTGTTATGCGCAGCCTGGTCTACCACCGGCGCACAGGGCTGGTGGCGGCTTTCGGGCTGGCCATCGCGACCGCGGTTGTCACCGGATCGCTGGTCATCGGCGACTCCGTGAGCGGGAGCCTGCGCGACACTGCTCTCAGCCGACTGGGCAGGATCACCCATGCCCTGGTCTCCCCACGCTATGTCCGTGCCGGTCTCGCGCAGGACATCTCGTCCGATTGCGTGGCGCTGCTTGCCGCGGACGGCGCGGCGCACCAGCCCCAGACTGACGTTGTCACACCGCGTGTCGCAGTGTACGGCATCACACGGGACTTCTGGGAGCAGTTCCGCATCGTGGGCCCCATGACGGTGAAGTCTCTCTCCGAACGCGGCTGCATCCTGAATAAGGCGCTCGCCCGGGACCTGGGGGTCTCCGAGGGAGATTCGATCCTGGTCACCCTGGAGAACCGGCCCGAGATTGCCCTGGATACCCTTTTCGCGCGGCGCGAGATCGGGGATACCGCCCCGACGGTGCGGCTTACGGTAGAGCAGGTGCTTGACGGAGGCCCGGCGGATTTCCGGCTGGACAGCCAGAATGCCACTCCCCGCAACGTGTTCGTGGACCGCGACTGGCTGGCCAAACGCCTCGGCCGGGCGGGAGAAGCGAACGTGCTTCTTGCGAGTGCCGATCCGCAGGACGAGTATGCAACCGGCGCTCTGGAGGACCAGCTTGGGAAGAGCGCGCGGCTGTCGGACCACGGCCTGACCCTCACCTCGACCGCCGGGGGGTACTTGTCGCTGGAAAGCAAGGGAACCCTGCTCAGCCGTACGCAGGCTGCGCTCACCGAGACCGCGGCGCAGGCTACGGGCGGTCAGGCGCGCGCCACGTCGGTCTATCTGGCCAGCGAGATCACGGCCCCCGGCAGGCCGGGAGCACGATCCATCGCGTACTGTGTAGTGTGCGGAATCGATGCGCCACTGGCGCCTGGAAGTGAGGACTTCCCGGGGCCGGGCGAGGTCTGGCTGAACGACTGGGCCGCGAATGACATGGGCGTCTCCGTGGGCGACGATTTGCGCATCGCGTACATGGTCCCGACGGAAAGCGGAGAGTATCCGGAGCGCGAGCTTAGCCTTCGGCTCACGCGCATCGTGCCTCTCGCCGGGGAGTTCGCAGATCCTGCACTGGTCCCGACCTTCGAGGGCATCACCGATGCCGCGACCATTGACGCCTGGGACCCTCCGTTTCCGGTTGACCTGAGCAAGATCACCCAGCGTGACGAGGACTACTGGGACAAGCACCGGGCCACGCCAAAAGCCTTTGTGAACATGTCCGCCGCGGGCGAGATGTGGCAGGGCGGACCGCAAGGGGAGGCAGCGGACTGGATTACATCCGTGCGGATTTACCCGCCCTATGGGGCCGACACGGCGGCCTACCAGCGCAGCCTCGCGACCGCCCTGCGTCACGTCTTGACCCCCGACGTATCCGGGCTATCCTTCCGTCCGCTACGGGAGATGGCGCTGCGCGGGTCACAGGGGA
>JAGPGE010000057.1 GCA_018056145.1 Armatimonadota bacterium | reverse complement strand
ACGGGAGCTTCGACTACATCGTCAGCAAGGCATCCTTCGTCCGCGCGCAGCTTCCCCACTCAACCAACTTCATCATGGGCTGCAGCGACTTCCAGCAGACCGACATGGGCATGTACACGCTGATCGGGGTGACCCGCGAGGTGGACGAGGCGAAAGCGAAGCTTGACCAGCCCATTGACGAGGAACTGAAGACGAAGCTGCGGGCGGCTATCGCCTCGGCGAGGGGCAAGCGGAATGTGATCGGCTACTACATCTCCGACGAGCCCGAATGTCGCGGACTGTCCCCGGTGTTCCTGGAGAGCCTATATCGGTTCATGGCCAAAGAAGACCCGTACCGCTTCTGCATGGTGGTCTCGCGCGACCCGGCACGGTACATGAAGACTTGCGATGTGATGTGCCCCCACCCGTACATGGACCCGCACACCGAAGAGGACGGGGCGAAGACGCTGAGCGCTCCCCTGCGGACCATCCACAACGTCATCACCGAAGCCGTCAGCGCCAATGACGGAGCGCGGGCCATCTGGTGCATGCCCCAGACCTTCAGCTACGGGGGCAAGAAGGGGCGCAATCCGGACTTCAGGGAGTCCCGCTGGTTCACCTTCACTTCCATCGCCTGCGGGGCCGAGGGCATCGTGCCCTTCATCTTCAACGGGTATTGGAACCACCTGCCCAGCCGCATCGGGATGGGCTATGTCTTCGAAGATCTTGCATTCCTTGCCCCGGCCTGGACCGCCGCGGACTCCGACACTCCGGCTTCCTGCGACAACCCTGGGGTGGACGTGGTGGCGCGGCTGCACAGGCCCGGCGGAGACCAGCGGAGCCACACATACATCGTCGCCGCGAACCAGAGCTATGAGCCCGCGAAGGCCACCTTCGACGTGCCGTGCCTCAAGGACAACCGCAACGCCCGGCTGCTTGTTCTTCGCGAGAACCGGGTAATACCGGTGGTGAACGGCACTTTCACGGACGACTTCGAGGGCCTCGGGGTGCACGTCTACACGACCCTTGAGGTGCTGCCCGACATGCGCACATTGGCCGAGATTGAGCAGGAGATCGCGACTGAGCTGGCCCGCGGCGCGCGGGACGGGAACCTGCTCGCATCCAACAAAGTGAAATGGTGCGTGACCGACTGGGGCCGGGGTGTTGACGCGGACCGTGAACTCTGTGACGGGCGTACTGACGCCGTGGGCTGGATGCCGGTCTATGAGGACCGGACGCAGTGCCTGATCAGGTTCGAGGAGCCCGTGAGTTTCAGCCGCGTCGCGGTCTGGTCGCCCACCCTCAAGGACGCGGACCTGGAGGTCTGGCTCGACGGCGCGTGGCAGCCGGTGCACCAGTGGCGCGACCAGTTCCTGCCGAAGATGGAGTGGCATGGAGACAAGCTGACCACGGATCAACTGCGTATCAAGGTAGTCGCCAACCGGCAAGGCTACGGAAGCTGGGTGTACCCGGAGATCACTGAACTGGGCATATACGAGTAGCTGGTCGCCTGTTGAGAGCTACCCGAATGGAGTGATGCCGCGATGTCTCCCCCGCGGATGGTTGTCTTCCTCGTGTGCATTGGCGCCTGCGCCTTCGCCCAACCTGCCCCGCAACCCGTGGCAGCGTGGTCCTTCAACCAGCGTCTCGTGGGCCTGGCGCGGGACATTGGAGCAGATATCCATCATGCCAGCATCCTGTCCACATCGAAGTACGAGGCATCCCCGGGCGGCTATGCATTGGTGCTGGACGGGCAGGGCGCCCGGGCGACGGCCCGGAACCACCCGGACCTGGTGATGACCGACAGCGTGACCCTGGACGCCTGGGTTCTCATCGAGAAGCTGGACACCCCGGAGCCGCAGACAATCGTTGACAAGGGCGGCGAGCGCTACCGTCTTCAGGTCAACCCTGGCGGTGGCGTCCTGTTTGGGCTGAAGAACGATGCCGGGCGGTTCGACCTTTCCGGCGGACGCGTCCAGCCCGGCAAATGGACGCGCATCACCGGCGTCTTCCAACGCCCCAGAGCACGGCTGTATCTGGATGCCCAACTGGTGGCCGAAGGCACCTGGGACCGGCAGATCGGCCCCGGCGCCGACCTGCACATCGGCTCCAAGGGCGGCGTCACCTACTTCATGCAGGGCCAGATCGACGAACTGCGCATCTACCGCGAGGCCCGGGAGCCGTCGCCCGACGACGCGCCCACAGCAGACGTCGGAACCGCGGGGACAGGTGAGGCGAAAATGACGGTGACGCCCGGCGACGACGGGGGCATGATCATCGACACCGGCGCCGCCGTGTTCAGGCTCACCGGGGCCGGGCTCGTATCTGACATCAGCATCGCGGGCAAGCCCGTAGTGGCCGGAAACGCCGCACCGCTTCTCGCCGCGAGTGTACTTGAGTCCCCAGGCTGGGATGGCGTGAGCGATCTTGCACCGGGGCAGGTCATCGAGGCGGCTTACCGCCCCGGCGACATGCAGTGCGCCCAGCAGAACGGGAGACTCGAGGCGACAATCCCGGGGCTGTTGGACTTCGGCGCGGGAGACGAGATTCTGTCCGTTATCCGGCTGAGCTTCGACGCGGGCAGCCCCTTCATGTCCGCGACGGTGCAGCTTGAGCGCGAGGGCGCATTCGCGGGCAGATTCCTGCGTTCGCTTGCACTGCAACTGCCCCTGTCCCTGGAGAAGCGCAAGCGCGTGGTCCAGGCGGGCGACCGGGGCCTGCGCTGGAACACCCGCCACTGGTACCAGTTCATCGTCGACACCACCGGGAGGCTCCTGGAAGAGCCTGACCACAACATCTGGCGCAACTTCGTCATCGATCAAGTCACCGGTCATGACTACCACCTCTGGCGTTCCGAGAGCGACGCCACATGTCCCCTGTCCATGCAGCGCGGAATCGCCTCCGCGGGCTGGATGGCTGCGTATGACCAGCGCTCGGGGCTGCTGGTGGGGTACCGGGGCATGGCTGCCCGGGCTCCGAAGACGCTCTGGCTCGACGCAGACGGTCCGGGAGAGGCTATCGTCCACCTCTGGCCTCCCACCCGTCCCGCTCTGTGCATGGATGCCCCGGAAGCAAGCGCGGTCTTCGGCGAGGCGCATAGCATTGACTTCCTGCCCTTCGGCGATGACTTCCGCTTCAGCCAGCCGGACGTCGTGCTGCGCAATCACTGGGGGCTGGACTCGCTGGCCAGCGACCCGCCTGCCCGCAACGAGCCGCCTGCTGATCAGGTGCAGTTGTGGACAGCGCCGGCCGCCGATGATCTGGCACCCCTGGTGTCCGGAGGGGTCCCCTTCCCGCGCGGCGCACTGACCGACCCCGCGAATGTGAGGCTAACTCGCGACGCGGTCTCTGTCCCGCTCCAAACCCGCCCACTTGCATACTGGCCGGACAGGTCGATCAAGTGGCTCCTGCTCACCTTCCCCCCGGACGGCGGCGACGTGATCGGTTCCGCTCCAGGCGACAGGACCCTGAGCTTCCAGTTGACGCGGCGCTCCGGTCCCGCTCAGGAGTACAGGCTTGAGTACTCCGGTGGGGCGCGAATGGGGCGACCCGGCGGTCAGGTCACCGCTAGCGAGACCGGCGGGGTTGTGCGCATCGATACCGGCCCTCTTCTCGTAGAGCTTGCCGCCGCGGAAGGCTGGCTGCGCAGCGTCAAACTGGGCGGCCGGGAAATGCTCGTTTCCGGTGCGCGCAGTTACGTGGACTTCCTGCGCCCGGATGGCGCAGTCCCCTGCGCCAGGACGCACGCCACCGGGCAACTCGACCCGGGTGTGTTCGTACCGGAGACCATCGAGCTTGAGGAGGCCGGCCCCCTGCGCGCGGTGGTGCGGCTGGAGGGCATGACGGATTCCATCGAACCGCAGCGCGTGATCGTGCGCCTCGAAGCCCATGCGGGGCGCACCTGTCTGCGGGTGTTCCAGACCGTGGAGTTCCTGCACAAGGACCCGCGCGCCGCCTTCGTCCGGCGCATGGGCATCGACCTGCCGATGGCGGGGATCGACAACGCCGAGATTGCTGTCGGTGGTCAGGATGGCCCCGTGGCTCTCGGCAACTCCGTGCGCGCCGGGCTGCGCCAGCACAGCCACCTCGGGTACAGTGCCTGGACGAAGTCCCCGGGCGAGGGATTCCCGCGCACCGTCGAGAGCAGGGCACGCAGCCGCGGCTGGATCGATGTCGCCGGTGGCGACGGCGGGGTCGCGGTGGGCATCCGCGACATGTGGCAGCAATTCCCCAACGAGTTGGGCGTTGACCCGGCAACCGGAACCGTCACCCTGGGATTCTGGCCCGAGAGCGTGCCGCCCATGGACGTGCGGCGCTACTCCAACTACCCGCACCGGTCTCAGGGCGAGTCCGCCGGAACATCCAGCGACTGGGTGGAACGCAATTGGTATCCTGAAGACTGTTTCGTGGGCGTGTCGAAGACCCACGAGGCGCTCATCTACTTCCACGGCCCCGCGGAGACGCCGGCTCAAGTCGATAGCGTGATGGCCGACTTCCAGCGCCCGCCGCTGGTCTATGCCGGGAAGCAGTGGTACCACGACTGCGCGGTCGTGCTGCCCGAGTTTGCACTCGCGGATGACCCCGCGCTGGGGCGCTGCGATGCGAACCTGGACCATTTCGCGCGGTTCTGGATGCATCACCAGAAGATCTGGGGCTGGTACGGACTGTGGGATTACGGCGACGTGGGACACTACTTCAAGGGCGGCTACGGAAGCCTTTTCCCGCCCGACGTTCTGCGGGCATTGCTGTCCGGAGGAGACCAGGCCCAGGGCATTGACTTGGCCCGCGCGCGGTTCACCGACTACGCGCCCAATCACGACTGGGCCTTCGACAATGGCCGATGGGGCTGGGGCAATACAGAGGGCCTCCCGAACCTGTTCATGCAGACCCAGTACCTGCGCACCGGCGATCGCGACATGTTCTTCTTCGCCGAAGCCATGGCGCGGCACGTGCGCGACGTGGACATGCGTCACGCCGGCAGGTGGTTCGGTTACGGGACGCGGCACGGCGTGCAGCACTGGAGCGACGGGAACCACGAGGAGCGCCAGACCACCCACTCCGAGTTCCGCTTCCACCACTACCTCAGCGGCGACATGCGCAGCCGGGACTTCGCTCGGCAGCTCTACGAGGGGATCTACAGCCAGCGGGATGTTAACGTCCACGCCGCCCATTCCGGGCGCATCCAGGGGCTTGTCACCCAGTGGGAGATGACCGGGAGCGACCAAGTCGCCGACATCCTCGCGCGCTACATGCCGGCATTCCACGTACCGGGCGGTCTTGTGGAGTCGCCTCGGGTGGACTTCCCCGATGTCCTTCGCACCGCAGCAGACGCTAGCGTCAACGAGGGCAACATGTTCTTCTGGACATTCGGCGCCGGCCACGGGATCATCGAGTACTTTGACCTCACCGGCAACGAGCAGGTGCGTCAGGCCATTATCGCCACCGCCGACGATGCCCTCGCCGACGGGCGCATCGGACTGCGCCTGAAGGCGGTTGCGTTCGCAGCGCGGCACGCACACGACCCGGCGCCCTATCGCGAAGCTATCCGAAAGTGGGCGGAAGGCGAAGGACGCCGGTCCCTGCTGCAGATCGTCCCGCACAATTCGGAGTACTATTCCGGCCCGCGAGGCATGCTCCGTGGCTCAACTCCGGGCGCGCTTTTCACCATGAACGACCTGCCGTACGTGATCGGCCTGCTGGATGCCGACCCGCCGATGGATGACGAACTGCGGCGCATTGATGAGACCGGCGGGCCACTGCAATCCGAGCCGACGCTAAGCTGGCAGTCGGAGTATGACCTGCCCGAGTTCGAGGAGTATCTGCGGATCAAGCATCCCCAACCGTGAACGCTGAAATCGTCGAAGCATCTGATCGATGGCGCGACGACCAGGTAGAACCGACCACGACAGGCAGGGTGAGAGACGTCTCACCCGAACATCGGATGATGCTGTGCAACCGGCCGGCCGTCGGTCCGCCAGCACCCAAAGGAGACACCCATGCTGTCCCATGCTGCCTCGCTGATCGTCGTCCTCGCGATCGTCACAATCGCCTGCGCCGCGCCGACCTTCACCGACAGGACCGCCGACCTCGGGCTGACGATCCCCAACGCCGCCGCGTGCTGGGCGGATTTTGACAACGACGGCTGGGTCGATCTGTGCGCCGGGGGGATCATCTGGAAGAACAACGGCGGCACGTCTTTCAGCAAGCTCGCGGAGGGCTTCGGAAGTTGCGTGGCTGCCGACTTCGACAATGACGGCTTTGTGGACCTCTTCTCCTGGTCGGCGGTACGGGTCTACCGCAATGACGGGGGAAAGGGCTTCACCGCCATCGACATGCCCCAACATCCTGCGTGCGTCTCTCGCGGAGCCTGCTGGGCGGATCTCAATGGCGATGCGTTCGTTGACCTGTACGTGGGGGGCTATGAGGACTGGAACGCCGGCATCACCTACCCCGACCTTGTGTTCATGAACGAGAGCGGCAAGTCCTTCCGGTTGGCACGGACCGATGGACGCTACCGCGCACGGGGAGTCACCGCCGCCGATTTCGACCAGGATGGCGACCTTGACGTCTATGTGTCCAACTACCGGCTGCAGCCGAACGTTCTGTGGATCAACGACGGCGCGGGGCACCTTGAGGACAGGGCCGCGGAGTTCAACGCCATCGCCACCTCGCCGGGGTTCAACGGTGGACACTCCATCGGCTCGGCGTGGGGCGACTTCGACAATGATGGCGCCATCGACCTGTTCGCGGGGAACTTCGCCCATGTGGACAACCGCGGCGATCAACCGAAGTCCCGGTTCCTGCGCAATCGCGGCCCGGAAGAGGGGTACGTGTTCGAAGACCTCGGCACCTGCGGGGTCTTCTACCAGGAATCTTACGCCAGCCCGGCCGCCGGCGACTATGACAACGACGGGGACCTGGACCTGTTCTTCACAACGGTCTACGCCACCGCGTCTTTCGGGCGCAAGAACAACCCGGTGCTCTTCCGTAACGACGGCAGGTTCGAGTTTGGCAATGCCACCGCCGAGACGGGCCTGCCGGACCTGGGCTCCACTTACCAGGCCGCCTGGGCCGATTTCGACAATGATGGTGACCTGGACCTGACCACCTCGGGCCGGCTGTTTGTGAATGTGGGCGCCGAGGGTCACTGGCTCCGGGTGCAGGTCATTGGCGACGGAGAGAAGGTGGACCGCTCCTCAATCGGGGCACAGGTGCGGGTGGTCAACGCTGACGGAGTGCGCACCCGGCAGGTTGAGGCGGGCACGGGCGAGGGCAACCAGAACGACCTCACGCTCCATTTCGGGCTGGGCGCGAACGCCGGCCCGGTGCGAGTGGAGGTGCTGTGGCCGGGCGGCCTGAGCCTAACGATGGATGAAGTGATGGTGGACCGGCTCCTTACCGTACGCGCCAGGGATGTACTCTGAAAAGAACCCACACGCCACAGGACCACCAGAACCAGAGGAGGTCTCCACCACAAATGCACAGCCGGAGCTTCACGATTGCCGCTCGCAGCGCCCTCTGTTTCTGCGCACTGGCATGCGTCTCTCAAGCCCAGGAGGCGAGCGGAATGCTGGGCACCATGAAGGCCGATCGTATCCTTATCCTCGGCAACAGCATCACGCTCCACGGCGTGCATGAGCCATACGGCTGGCTGCACCACTGCGGGATGGCCGCCAGTGCGCCCGAAAAGGACTATGTGCACCGGCTCGCGGCGGCCATCGATGCCCGCACCGGGGGCAAACTGAGCATCAGAGCCACCCGGGCGCCCGAAGGCGACGCACCGGAGGACTACCCAAACGTGGTCAACGTGGCCGACATCTTCGAGCGCAAGTATGCTGCCTTCAGCTGCGCGGCGCTCCAGCCCCAGCTTGACCAGAAGCCGGACATCGTAGTCTTGCAGTTCGGCGAAAACACCCCCATGGACACCTTCGACGCCGACGCTTACCGGAAGGGCCTGCGCCTGATGCTCACGAGCCTGAAAGAACCCAGCGACCCGTTCATCTTCGTCACCAGCCAGATTCTCGGCGACGGCGGTGTGAAGGACCAGATCAAGCGCGAACTCTGCGCCGAAGACCCTTCGCGGCGGACATACGTGGACCTGAGCGATTTCGGCAGAGACCCGGCCAACTTCGCTAGTGCCGAGCCCCACTACAAGGGCATCATCGTGGGCCACCCGGGGGACAAAGGCATGGCGGTGATCGCCGACGCACTGCTCAAGGCGATGCTGACCCGCGCCGGACTGCAGCAGCCGGAGACAGGGAACGGCGCGCGGTAGGCGGAACAGTCGTGCAGGGCAGGCCCATCCCGCAAACAAGAAAAAGGGCAAACCAAGTGAGAGCCACGATCCCACACCTTGGGATGTTAGCCGTTGCCGTGGCGCCTGTGGCGGGGATAACCCCAACGGACGCCGCCGGAAGCTCCCCCGTTGCCAGACGCGACGCCCTGCTGTGACAGGCCGAGAGGGGCCGCACAACAATACCCGCCCCGACGGGACATCGCCTCGCCGGTGAAGAGACGCAGCCTGCTGTTGCAATACGCCTCCACCGGAGCGAATATCCCCGCATGCGAGCCGGGCAGGCCCAGGCAGGAAGCTATCCCTTTCGCGGCATCCTGTCGATCTCGCTTCGTGGTGGGGCGCTCAACGAAAAGGGCCTGCTGACTGCGTCCACAGTCGCGACAGGACTGTCGGGGTGAACGAGGGACATGCACGCAATCCTTTTTCGCGCAACGTGCGAGATGACGAGGAGACGCTTCGAGACAAGCCAGTGCTCGCCTGCGGCAGATCACACCACCGCGTCGGCTCCGTCCATGCAGCGTAGCTGGGATGCGAAGGGACGGACGCCGTTGGAGGCGAACTCGCAGATGAACTCTGCCGCGGAGGTGGATGGGGAGGCCCCGCGGCGGGCCGCTTTCTGCGCAGCGAACAGTCTGCGTTGGCCGGGAACTTAGGCGCTACGGAGGCCTTGAGATGACGCGCTCAACCAGCCCGCTTGTGCTGCCCGCGCTGCTCGGTCTGCTGATCACGGTACCCACTGGAGGGATGGCTCAGATGAGTTCGGAGAGTGTCGCGCACATGGTCGTGGGGCCGGTTGGGCCGAATAACCCGCGCAACAGCGAAGCCGCCATAGTCCCCCTGAAAGACGGTAGACTTCTGCTGGGATGGACCGAGTTCTACGCCGGCAGCGGCGCGGACCACGGCCCGGCGCGCATCGTGGGGCGGATCTCCGCGGACGGCGGTAAGACCTGGGGTGACAAGTACACGCTGGTGGAGAACGACGGTGGCTGCAACGTCATGGAAGTCAACTTCATGCGCCTCAACAGCGGCGGCTTGGCGATCTTCTACTGCCAGAAGAACTCGAAGGGCGGCGACTGCCGGGTGATGATGCGTACCTCAACCGATGAGGGGCGCACCTTCGCTGATCCAAAGCAGCTTTCGCCCGCAGGAAAGTACACCGGGCTCACCAACGGGCGCTGCATACGGCTTTCCACCGGGCGGATACTCCTCGAGGCCTGGGAGGGCGGCGACAGCTACTGCTGCATCTCCGACGACGACGGGCAGACCTGGCGCGACGGTGGCCGCATCAAGCCCGAAGGCGGCCCGTGCTACGAACCGGCCTGCATTGAACTCAAGGACGGCCGGGTGCTCATGCTCATGCGCACTGGGATCGGCGGACAGTTCAGATCGATCTCGACCGACGGCGGCGAGACCTGGAGCAAGCCCGAACTGAGCCAGCTCACGGGTACTGCATCGCCCGTGTCGCTTAGTAGGATCCCCGGAACCGGCGACATCCTCGCAATTTGGAACAACGACCTGGGCAAGCCCACGAGTCGCAACCCGCTGACCGCCGCGGTTTCCCGAGACGAGGGCGAAACCTGGGGCAATATCAGGAACCTTGAGGACCGAACCGATGACCGTTGGGCCTACCCCGCGGTTACCTGGGTCGGCGACCGCGCACTGATCACCTATTTCAACTACACCGGCGGGCTCGCACTTCAACTCAAGAGCCTTCCGGTCGCGTGGTTCTACGAGTAGAAGACGATAGCTACCGACTCAGGCGCTCCAGGGCCAGCCGCAGTCTCGTGTGATGCGCCAGCACCGTCTGCGGATCGCGCTCGAAATGGGCTCGCGAAGGACATAGCGCCCTGATCGTCTCGTCGATCAGTTTCTCTGTCGCCAGGCGCGTCTGGCTGCCCTCGGGGAGCTTGCGGGCCTGCTCGCGCAGGAGCCACATGACATCGTAGTCCTCGATGCCGTCACGCATATTCTCCAGCCGCACTGAGGGCAGCGGTGTGGCATCCGGGCCGGGGTAGATGCGCCCCACTTCGCCATTGCGCACCCCGCTTCTTGCCGGGTTCCAGGGCACTTCGGGCCAGCGCTTGTCGCCGTCCACGTTGTTGGACCAGACATTCAGCTCCCAGTGAAGCCATCCGGTGTACTGGTAGCGCCAGGCGACCCAGAAGAACGCCCTGGCTTCCACCGCCGGTACATCCAGCAGTTCGTGGGTCGGGTACGGGTCATACGGGCAGCCGCCCTCGTAGTACCAGACCTCCTGCCCGCGTTCCCGGGCCTGCTTGTACTCGGGGTACTCGTAACACAGCGCCGGGCACCACGCGTCGATGGTCTGGTCGATTGGGGGCACCGGGTGCACCACGGTGCTGCAGGCCTTGATCCCCGGCGCGGCTTTCTTCAGCTCATCGTAGGTCTCCTTGATCGCGTCATAGCGCCCCACATCGGCCCACTCGTCAAAGCCGTAGACATACGCTTTGTCCCCCATTCCATGGGTCTTCGCGACCTCATAAAACCGCCTGACCTTCTCCACCGTATTCCCGTAAGCCCCGCGCAGGAGTATGCGAGTAACATGGCGCGGCTCGCCGAGATCCACCCCAAGGCTGCTCTTCTTGTAGTCCAGCGCCGCGCCCCAGTTGGCGTTGAAGCTCAACAGCGGCTTCGTCCCGTCTTCCGTGCCCACATAGGCCGCCGGACCTGTGTACGCCTGGTCACCGTCGTAGGCGACGAAACGGTCTCGCTCCAGGGTCTTGAACGCGAACTCATACGCATCATCCGCCAGCGTGCTATGGACCTTGAGGTAGCGGGCGGTCAGGTCGAGACCGTCCAGCACCAGCCCGCCCCCGTCGTCATGGGTCACCGTGAACCCCCGGGGGATCTGCCGGAAAGTCACGTTGTCATCGCTCACCCAGAGTTCGATGTTGTCCGCATTGTTCCGGGTAGAGAGCCGCAGGGGCGGAGTAGTGATGACCATCGCGTTGAACCCACGCTCGATGCAGAAGTCAAGGTCTTCCTCTTCTGGGTAGAAGTCCGCAGTGTAGATGTTGTTCGGGTTCATCCGATACTGCAAGCAGAACTCGTACCACCGGCGCTTGATCTCCTGCGGCACTTCATCAAGCTTGTAGAAAGACTTGATCGAGGCCAGCCGCAGGGACAGCAGGCTGGGCAGGTGCGTGAAGCCGAGGTTGACGTCGAGCACGTGGGCGGTGAGGGTCAGCGTCACTGGCTCGTGTCCCTGGGCGCGGATAGTCACTGTGGCCTCGTGCTCGCCTGCCGGGGTGTCCGGGAGGGCGTGCACCGTGCCCCAGAAGGGCCCGGTCTCGTTCGGGGCCACGGTCAGGCGCCCGGGCGGCATGAGCGGATCGGGCCACCAGCCGATGTACTCCGCAAGATTGTCCGGGTCCGGGCGAGTTTCCACGTACCCCACCGGGCGCAGGAGAACCTCAGGATGCGGTCCAGGGCCCCTCCAGCGCACGTCCACTCGGGCGCGATCAACGGGGGCGTCCAGGGCCGCAACCACCACCTGGAATGACTCGTACTCGTCTCGCGCGAGAATCATCCGGTAGTCCGTCCTCAACGGCTCGGGGAACGGCTTGTCCTTCCGGAACTTCACCAGACCATGGGTGATGGATGCCCCGAAGGTCGCCCTAGGCCCGAACACCTGCGCGGTTTCCTGAGCAAGCGTCCGCGGACGCTGTGCCCAGAGGGCCTCCTGGGCCGCCTTACGGGCCTCGATGCATGGCTCGAACTCCGGCCGGCCGTAGAAGACGCGGGTCCACACGTCGGGATCGCCGATCTTCTCGAAACCCTTGCTGCGGTTGTACAGGCGGCTGAAGAACGCGAGATTCTCCAGGGCATAGCGCGGTTCTGGCAGCGCCTGGTAGGTGTCCAGCAGGCCCAGAGTCTGCTCCGTCAACTGCGCCCGTGCGGCGTCGATCGCGGCCTGGCAATCCGCAACCTGCTGCACAACTTCCGGCGTCGCAGGGTTCATCCAGCCCAAGAAGTCCCTGGCCTGCCGTAATTCGCGCTCCCCGCGTTCCAGCACCATGAGGGTGCACCCAGCTTCGAACAGCGGGACCCGGGCGGACTTTACCCCGGACGAGCCCGCAAAGCCCACGGCAATCGCCTTCGCCGGGCCGGACCACTCCACGGCTTGCTCCGAGACCTCATGCCCGTAGAAGGCCAGGCGCGGCTGCTCTGCCGGCTGTGAGCCCGAGGGCGTCACATGCCGCCAGCGGTTCCCCTGCCTGATCAGCAGGTCGTACTCACCCGCATTGCGCCAGAACCCGAAGGCCGCCAACCCCGAGGCCTCATCCGACGGCTGCAGCAGGATCGCTTCCCCGGGTGCCCAGGGAACGGGGTAAAGCTTCTCGCAGATAAGTTTCAAGAGCGGGTTGCCCACCGTGAGCGGCTCGCTCTCCATCGCGGGGCCGGTCAGTCCGGCGGGAAGGGCTCCGACCACTTCCGTCCACACCAACTCGGCGGCAGGTTTGGCGGCCGCGGGATCGGTTTCCTGTGCCCCGGCAGGAACAAGGATGAATGCGATGAGCAGCAGTATCGCGATGAGCATCTCTGCAGTAGTCATGATCAGCACCTGTGATCAAGGTCGGCGCAGCGCACTGCCGCGAGCCACTGCGCCTTCCTGCTTGGCACGGCATTCACACCTCAAGCTGCCCGCTCTCCAGCAGGTACTCCAGGCACTCCACGTAGATCTGCTCCGTGGTGTAGCGCGGGCTGTACCCCAGCAGCCGCCGGGCCTTCTCGATGCTGCAGCAGGGCGAGTGCTCGATGTGATCCAAGGTACAGGCCCAGGCATCGGCGCCCATGATGTCCGCCATCTGCTCGCGGGGTGCGAACTCGATGTTCGGCTCGCGCCCGAACAGCCCGGCGACCACCCGACAGCAGCCGATGAGCGACAGAGCCTGCGGGGCGACGCCACTGAAAGCCTCGCCCAAAGCCGCCTGCCGGTTGACCATCGCTGATTCGAACAACTGCCCGAGGTCATCTGCGTGCACGTGATGGAGCGTCTCGCGCCCGAACTCGGGCAGGTGCACCACTTCGCCGCGAGCCAGCTTGCGGTAGATTTCCACCCCGTTGCGGGAGCCCTGGGGGTCGATGGGCAGCCACTTGCGCCCCGAGATATGCCCGGGGTGGATGATGGACACCGGGAACCCGGTCTCGCGATACCGGGCGATGAGATCGGCCTCGATCTGCGCCTTCTTCCTTCCATAGTCCGAGATCGGGTGGCGCTGATCGCACTCTCTGTACGGCACCTGCCCCGGGTGACCGTACGCCCAGATGGTGCCGCAGTGGATGAAGTGGGTGATGCGGCCCTCGAAAGCCTCCACCATCGCCCGGTTCTGCTCGGGCGTATAGCAGATGAGGTCGATGACTACATCGGCCTCCAGGCTTTCCATTCGGGGCTGCCAGATTCCCGCCTGCTCCTCAGCCTTACGGTCGGCTATGATCCACTGCACCGCTCCCCAGCAGAGGCGGGCATCGGTGTAACGCGGGACCGGATTGCGTGCGACGACGCTGACTTCGTGCCCGGCCAGGACCAGCCGCGGGACGAGGTAACTGCCGATGTGCCCTGTGCCGCCGATGACGAGAACCCTCACGATGCGCCTCCGTTGCCCGTCGCGTTGTGCTACGGATGTGTTCGCGCCGGGAACCGCGAGGACCTCCAGCAGACAGGCCTATCAAGATCCGGTCGAGAGAAGCTGAAGATCAGGAAGGTCATCAGCC